>NZ_JBGSUU010000066.1:0-72804 GCF_041753295.1 Geminocystis sp. | reverse complement strand
TGGATCTATTTTTTGACACCAGCGATTAAAACATGGTGGCATTGATGAAGATGTTGTTTCTTTCATTTTGACCTAAAAACGTTATAATACAAAAATTATAACCTAATTTCTTTTATCGTTTTGTTTAAGTACCGTTAATTTCGGTATCGGTGTAGCGTCAGGATCTCCAATGGCGTTTCAATTCGGCACAAATTGGGCACCTTTTTCTGAATCCGTAGGGGATTTTTTCGGAAGTATCCTCGGTTTTGAAGCAACCATGGCATTTATGCTAGAAGCTGGATTTTTAGGTATTATGTTATTTGGTTGGGGAAGAGTACCTCCTGTAATTCACTATATAGCAACGATTTTAGTGGCAGTAGGTGCAAATCTTTCTACTTTCTGGATTCTCATTGCTAATTCTTGGATGCAAACCCCCGCAGGAGGGGAATTTGTTGAAGGTAAATTCGTCGTTAGTAATTATTTTGCAGCTATGGGAAATCCTTTTATGATTAAGAGTGTTTCTCATATGTTTTTAGCAACTCTCGAAACTTCTTTATTCGTTATCGGTGGTATTAGTGCATGGTATCTCATTAATAAACGTAATCCTGAATTTTTCTCAAAATCCTTGAAAATTGTCTTAATTTTAGCCATCGCCATTACTCCTTTACAAATATTTGTAGGGCATTTAAGTGCTGAACAAGTGTATCACTATCAACCGACAAAATTAGCGGCAATGGAAGCGCAATGGGAAACCATACCAGCAGGAGAAACAGGAGATTGGAGTTTACTCGCCTCCCCTAACGAAAAAGGAGAAACTAATAATTGGGAAATCAAAATTCCTAATGCTTTAGGTTACATTTTAGAATTTAAACCTCGTTTAAGTGCCCCAGTTTTAGGCTTAAAAGAATTTGCCCCTAGCGATCGCCCTAAAATGGTAGGTTTGATCTACTATGCTTTTCGTTTAATGAGTGGTATTGCTTTCGTCTTAGTTGGTGTGGTGATGGTGACAGTGATTCAATGGTTAAGAGGTAAATTGTCTCCCGAAAATATTAGTCAACAAAAACTACTTCTTTTATCATGGATTTGGAGTGCGCCATTAGGTTATTTAGCCGTAGAATCTGGTTGGATAGTGCGGTGTGTCGGGCGACAACCTTGGACTGTTTACGGACAAATTCGCACAGCAGACGCTGTTTCTAACCTTCCTGCTAGTAATGTTTTAACATCCCTGTCAATTTTTCTGTCTATCTATACTTTACTCTTTTTTTCTGCCTTATTCTTCGGCAGTCGTATCATCAGAAAAGGGCCAAATTTTGACTTACCTATCTCTGGAGAAGAAACAGAAGTGATTTTAAATCCTTCTCAACACATCCCTGATAGTCGCCCCGTTAATTAATTTCAGTAAGGAGTAAGGAGTAAGGAGTAATGAGGAATGAGGAATAATCTAGGGGTTAAATATATTAAACCTACCTCCACCAAAAAATATCATTATTTCTTCCCTCTCCTCCGTTTTTTCCCCTCTCAAGCAACTACTCAATTATTTACTATTGATTATGGAATCACTAAATTCTTTTTTACCTTTGATTTGGTTTGGCATTTTAGCCTTATTTCTGTTTATGTATGTCATGTTAGATGGCTTTGATTTAGGGGTGGGAATCCTCTCTTTAACTTCCTCCTCTGAAGAAAGACGGGGTATCTTAATGACAAGTTTAAGTAACGTTTGGGATGCTAATGCTACATGGTTAATTTTAATGGGCGGTAGCTTATTTGGTGCTTTTCCTTTAGCTTATGCTACCATTTTGAGCTCTCTTTATATCCCCATTATGGTTATGGTTATTGGCTTAGTTTTTCGCACGGTATCCTTTGAATTTAGGGAAAATTCTAAGAATAAGGTATTTTGGAATTATGCTTTCGGTATCGGTAGTTTTGTCGCAACTTTAGGGCAAGGTTTTGCTTTAGCAGGAGTAATTGAAGGTATCAAAGTCGATTTTAATGGACATTTTATCGGCACTACATGGGATTGGTTAAATTGGCGCAGTGTGGTTATTGCGTTAACTTTAATTCAAGGTTATGTTTTAATTGGCTCTTGTTATTTAATCATGAAAACCTCTGGAAAGTTGCAGGAAACTCACTTTAAAACCGCTAAACTTGCGGCTATTACAACCCTTTTAGGGGCGATCGCCATTACTACTGTTGTGCCTATTTTCTCCCAATTTGCTAGAGAACGTTTGTTTCAAGCACCATTTATTTATGTATTTAGTATCATCCCAATTTTAGGAGTAATTTTAGTAACACTACTACTAATTAGTCTAAATAAAAAACAGGAAAAAGCCCCATTTATTTTAACCATTTTAATTTTCTTGTTGACATTTTTAGGATTAGCTTTAGTGGTTTTTCCGTATATTATTCCTCCTAGTATTACCATTTATCAAGCAGCAGCTTCTCCAAGTTCATTAGTTTTTATGTTAGTATTTGTAGGGTTTTTAATTCCTATAATGTTGTTTTATAACATCTATAACTATTTCGTTTTTAGAGGAAAAATTACTGCTAATTAATAACTAATAATTAAAAATTAACAATTAACAATCCTCCTATGTTTCAACAATTATGAATTAATTACTCATTACTCATTACTCATTACTCATTACTCATTACTCCTAACTCTTAGCAAACATTTGTTTAAAAAGTTTAACAGTATTTTCGGTATAAGGTGCATAACGCCAGTTTAAATCTCCCCAAAATGGGCGAGATAAAACACTTTTAGAATGAGTAAAAACATCAAAACTAGCCTTGCCATGATATGCACCAATACCACTATCACCAACACCGCCAAAAGGTAATTCTGTTACGCCAACGTGCATAATTGTCTCATTAAAAGATAATCCTCCTGATGAAGTTTCTTTTAAAATCTGTTGTTGTTTTTCCTTGTTATGGGAAAAGAAATATAACGCCAAAGGTTTGGGTTTACTATTAACAAAAGTGATGGCTTCATCTAAACTTTGGTATTCTAGTATAGGCAAAATAGGTCCAAAAATTTCTTCTGCCATGACAGGAGAATCCAGACTAACATTATCTAACATCGTGGGTGCAATATATTTCGTATCAGGGTTAGAATCACCACCAATAATAACATCACCACTGGTTAATAAACCTCGTAAACGCTCAAATTGCCTAATATTGATTATACGAGCAAAATCTTTACTTTCTACTGGATTTTCTCCAAAAAAGTCTCGAATACACTGTTTTAGGGCTAAAATTAAATCTTGTTTGATAATGTTATCTACTAAAATATAATCAGGTGCGATGCAAGTTTGCCCTGCATTAATAAACTTCCCCCAAGTAATGCGTTTTGCCGTTTCCTTCAAATTTGTCTCTTTATCAACAATACAAGGACTTTTACCCCCTAATTCGAGGGTTACAGGGGTTAAATTTTGAGCCGCCGCAACCATGACAATTTTACCAATTTGAGTACCTCCTGTAAAGAAAATATGATCAAATTTTAAAGACAATAATTTTTGTGAAATTTCTACTCCCCCTTCTTGAATTGATATATATTCAGGGGAAAAAGTATCTTCAATTAATTCTCTCAAGAGTTGGGAAGTATGAGGCGCTAATTCTGATGGTTTCACCATAGCACAATTTCCTGATGCGATCGCACCAATTAAGGGAGAAATCATCAAAGAAAAGGGATAATTCCAAGGAGCAACAATTAACACTACTCCTAGTGGTTCAGGATATATACAAGCATTACTAGGAAAAGTTTCGATACCAGTTTTCACTTTACGAGGTTTCATCCATTGAGGAAGATTTTTGATGGCATGACTAATGTCTTGTAAAACTGCCAACTCAAAACACCCCTCTAATTCAGGTTTTCCTAAGTCTTCTTTTAATGCTTTTAATATTTTATCTTGCCTACTAACGATGGCTAATTTTAATTTTTGTAACTGTTGGCGACGAAAATCCAGAGGCTTAGTTAACCCACTACTAAAATATTGACGTTGTCGAGCTAATATATCTTCAATAGAATAATTAGTAGTAACCATAATAAATAGAGTATCAAATTAATTGTCAAAAACAACTCTATTCTATAATAAGAAACTTAAGTTTAAGGTAACGACTTTATGGTAAAGTTTTTTAACAGTTTTATTCATCATTATTCATATCAGGATATTCTCCACCAACAGCAATACCAGACTCAAAAATCATGGCATTTTCGATATTAAGATTATTCATGGAAGCGCCAAAAACTTGAGCATCATAAACTACAGCATAGCTCAGATTAACACCGTTAAGGTTACTATTATTCATAGTCGCATTAGTCAAAAAAGCACCCGTTAAATCTGCACCTTGCAAATTTGCACCGTCTAAATCTGCACCTTCAAGGTTAACATTTTTCAAGTCTGCATTTCTCAAGTCTGCGTTTCTCAAGTCTGCACCGATAAGATGTAATCCTTGTAAATCTGCACCTTTGAGATCGCATTTCATACATACATTTGTATCTATTAATTGTTGTCGATGAGCAGGATTTTCGGCGTTTGCGTATTCTGCTATGAGAAAAGTACTGATAATGGCGACAGTTGTAGCTAATAATTTATACATAAACATTTTCCTCTTACGCTCTACTTTTTAGTATAGTCTATTTATTAACTTATTTGTTCTTTTAGTTAAGAATTATTTACATGATATTTTCAAACTTAAAATAGGCAAAAAAATTAGTTATAAACAGGTAAAGTAAAACGAAAACAACTGCCTTGATTGCCATTATCATCCACCCAAATTTGTCCGTAATGAGCATTTATTACTTGACGACAAAGAGTTAAACCAATACCATAACCATCTTCTTGTTGATCTCTTTTTAAGCGAAAATGTCCATCAAAAATACGTTCTTTTTTACTATCAGGAATACCAGATCCAACATCAATAATACTAACTTGTATTTTTTGAGTTGTTTTATGAATAATTGATAAGATAATAGGGGAGGAAGAAGGGCTATATTTTATCGCATTTTCTAGGAGATTAATAATAACTTGACTAATTAATTTTTCATCAGCGTAAACAGAGGGTAAATCTTGAGGAATTTCTTTAATAATATATTGATTTTTTTCTGCTAATTTAGTATTCAAGTTTAGAATAATCTCCTCTGAAATTGTCAATAAATTAACTTTACTAGGAATAATATTTAATTGACTATTAATATTTTTTGATGCTTGAAGTAAATCACTAATCATTTTACTCATAATCAAGAATTGTCTTTTTGCTTGAGAGAATAACTTATTATATAATGATTCATTATTGAGAAGATCAGGTTTATTTTTGACTAATTCGATAGTTTCAACGGCAATAGAAGCAGCCGTTAAAGGACTTCTTAAATCATGGGCTAACATTGCCAACATTTGATCTTTAAATTGTATTTGTTGTTTTAATTTTTCTACCTCCTGTTTTAGCTGAAAAATCTCATCTCTTAAGTGTATTAATTCTGAAGAAGGTAAGCAAGTTTGTAACCAAGAATTTTCCTCAGAATATTCCTTAAAAACGCTATAATTTTCTTGTACAGAGTTTTGCCATTTATCCCAACATTTTTGTAATTGTGCTGTTAAATTACTTCCAGCTAATGTTTGTTGAGGAAGAGGATTTACTTTCACTAAAGCTGGAGTTGCTACTAATTTAAAATATTCAACTAAATAAGGATATTTACTAATCTGTAATACTTCTAATTGAAAATCATAATTTTTCATTAAACTATTAAGATAATTTTTTATTTCTAAAATATTTTTTTGTGTACTATAACGATGATCAACAAAAAGTAATAACTGAAGAGTATTACTACTATTGACATTACAAATATTAGTTAAAAATTCTGATTCATTTTCGATAGGAAACATAATCAACCCCTCACAGTCAGACAATAACTGTCTTTGAGTTAAGTAAATATACAGTGTTTAATCAAATATTAATAAAAGATTAAGTTTCTGTATATATTATCTTACATCAGTTGTTGACAGAATCAATGATTGATTAAGTAACTTTATGAAAAATGCTAAAATTTATTTTTTGAGTGTATTAAATAATTATTTTGAGGTTTTATACTTCTATTGTCATGGGCGTTATTTATCATTTTTTTTTTAAATTACCTCTGTTTTATGTTAACTTGAGCAAGTATAATAATTTTATAATTAAAGTAACAAATCAATTTTAGATGACAGATAACTACAAACCTTTAGAAAATGAAGATCATGCTATTAATATTATTGATAATGATGTCCATAGATTTTATGTTGACCAATCTATGTTTAAATTAAGTTATTTAATAGAAGGAATTAAGTGTAAATTAATAGATACTTCTCGCAGTGATTTACATGATGAAAAAAAGAATTTAAGTAGGAAAAAATGGCTTAATGATGGTGTAGAAGTCGAAGTTTTAAAAGTTGGTGCATTAGGGTGGCAAAAAGGCAAATTAAAGTTAAAAGTTATGGTGGAATTTTCTCCTGAAGAAGAATGAAAAGAGAGTAAATATATTAAAAATAATGAGTAAAACTCCTCGTATTCCTATTCCTTTAGAAGTTAGAAAATATGTTTATAACCGAGATAAATATCAATGTCAAAGTTGTGGACACAAATTGAATGAAACAACCTTGAGTATTGAATCATATTATACCCTTAGCAAAGGGCGGAAGTAATGATATTAGTAACTTACAAACTCTTTGTCTTAAATGTAACCAAGAAAAAAAAGCTAAGATAGATAATCGTTTTCGCCGTAAATTTAGTTAAACAAACAATGAAAATAACGATATTTTTTTCTCTTGACAATAAAGTAATAGTGACAAAGATTAAAACCTATTAATTATGAGTAATTAATTCTTTTTTATTAATAAATTCAGTAAAGGGTTGAAAAATAGGAATCAAATTGTCTCTTGCCACCGCTAAACAAGGGAAACTGACTTCACCATAATCTAATCCTTTGGTTAAGGGAAAACTGACTTTTTGTTCAAGGTGAACTAAATTTCCTCCTGCTGCCCTTAAAATCGGATAAGCTCCAGCAATATCCCAAATTTTTGGACTTGCTTCGATGACTCCTAATGTAGCGCCACAAGCCACTGAAATTATATCATAGCTGGTTACTCCAGTAATCCTAATTTTACAGGGAAGATTATGTTGCAAGATGTCTAAACTTCGATTGCATAACATAAAAACATGATTAAAACTAGGTTGATCATGACTGGTATAAATCCGAGTATTATTAAGATAAGCACCTTTGGGGCTACTTAAATGTGTATTTTCACAAAAATAACCGTGATAGGTTTGCTGAATTTGGGGAAAATGGACAAATCCAAATACTGGTATTCCTTGATAAAGTAAGCCAATAGAAATACCCCAAATGGGAATTCCTCTAGTAAAATTAGTTGTACCGTCAATGGGATCAATCACCCAACACCAATCTGTATAAGGTAAAATATGCTCGGTTTCCTCTGTTAAAATGCCGTGAGTGGGAAAACATTGCCTAATGGCTTTTCTAAATTCAGAATCTGCCCATTTATCTGCTTCGGTAACTAGACTACCATCACTTTTACGAGTTGCCTCTAGTTTGGCAAAATCTTCTAATAACTTTTCTCCGATACGGTGGGTTATTTGCCGACAAAAATTATATACTTCCTGCCAAAAATAAATCATTTTTTCCCCTATGTGGTTACATTTACCCTTGAATGATACATAATCGAGCAACAAAAAAAATCTTTACTTATCTACTAAAAATTTATCTTGTCAAGGTATAGCCGAAAACGAGTTGATGGAGATATTTTGAAAGCTGAAAAAGTTATTATCCTATATATTTTTTCTTTGTCTTTTGTACTATCTTCTCCTGTTTTGCTATATTCAAAACTTTAACTCAAATATAGACAAAAAATAGATAATTTTCACTGATTATATTGATAAGTTGATAGTTTATTTTTTTTACGCTAGACTTAGTGAGTACTTTTACTTATTTAACTATGAATTTAAAAAATACACTAATTACTAAACTTTTAATTGTTTCTAGCTTTATCTTGTCACCTGCTCACGCTATAGCTGGAACTACGGCTACTTATTATTCTGATTCTTATCAAGGAAAAAAAATGGCTAATGGGCAAAGATTTAATCAAAATTCTAACACAGTGGCTAGTAACCGATTTAAAATTGGTACTAATTTGCGTATTTGTCATCAAAATCGCTGCGTTACGGGTGTAGTTAGGGATAAATGCCGTTGCTCCCTCGATTTATCTAAAGGGCTTTTCCGTCAATTAAGTAGCCTAAAAAAAGGCAGTATTTCCGTTCAAGTTTCCAAGATTTAACACTAACAAGATATGTTAATTCGACAAGGGAATTTCGACAATTCCTCGGAGTTTTGCCTTCTCTGGCGCGTCACTCCAACTGCCGATTAAACGATTAAAAGGATTATTAAAACCGTTTAAAACGGCAAAATCTTCTCCTCCTTGAAGTGGGTTATTATTGGGCTCACCTTCTGACCAGTTTATATATGTAACTTCTTGACCATTGCTCCAAATAAAATGCCCTTCTTCTTGAAAATCAGTCAAACCAATCCATAAAAAATCGGTATCTTGTTTTATAAATGTTTTAACTAACCATTCATTCTCTTGAGAATCATTAATAGTGACTAAATACCCACCTAATTTTTCGGCTAAAATTTTTGCCTCTTGCCAAGACATAATGTCTGTGAGAAAGTATTGATGGCCATTATCAGGATTGATAATTTTCGATTCTTGACTACTAACAACCTTTGGTAATAAACCGATAGTAGTAGTAAGTAAAGCCATGAGATAAAAATAATTAGGTTTCATAATAGCTTTACAAAAAAAATGCTAATATTTGTCAATTTATACTAAAACGGGTTGTATTTTAGATATATTCTTAGATGGATTATTTAAAGAAGATTGACGACAGAAAATTTCACAAGAATTATTAGGACTTTCAATTAATTTCACTTTATCAAGTTCTGCACCTAGTTTAGTGATAGGTTCTTGTAATAATTGAGCAATATAAACAGCGATATTTTCGGCAGTCGGCACTACCGTTGCAAAGTAAGGAATATCTTTATTGAGAAATGTATGATCAAACGGTTCGACTACATAATCATCAATAACTTTTTGCAAGGCAACTAAATCAATAATCATACCAGTACGAGAATCCATTTCACCCGTTACTGATACTTCTAAATGATAGTTGTGTCCGTGACCATTCGGACGAGCACATTTACCATAAATTTCGCTATTTTCTTCAAAACTTAATTCAGGTAAAGCAAGACGATGAGCGGCGCTAAAATGAGTTTGAACAGTTAAAGTTGCTTCCATATTTTTTCCTTGATAATTAACCCAAAGGCTTGAGTGTTCGTATAATTGTATATCTACTAATGGTAAATGAGGTGACAAACGTTCCCATATTACTTTAGCGATGTTTTCGGTGGTAGGGAGTGTTACCTGAAATTCTGCCCATGTATCATTAAGATAACTATAGTCTAACTGGCTAGTAACTTCTTGTTTAATAACTTTCTTGACGTTAGAAAGATTTTGTACCATGCCATATTTATCTAATTCACCCATAATAGATACATATAACACATAGTTATGACCGTGACCCGGAAAACGACTATTCGCACCAAATTTATTTTGATTTTCCGTTTCTGATAACTCTGGCAACCAGTAACGATGACTCGCACTAAATTTCGCCCGACGATTGACGATACATTCCATATTTTAGTTGATAGGTAAGAGTTATTTTAAGATTTCTATACCAATTTACCATTTTTTGCTTTACTTTTTTGTTACTTATTCTTCTCAATGTTATAAAAAAGGAAGTAGCTAATAAATGATAGTTTAATTTAAGATAAAAATAGATAGTTTAGGGAAAAATAATTATGACTAATTCTGAAGAAAATTCATCACAAGATATTGATTTACAAACAGATATTATTGAGCATCGAAAATTCTCTTTAGCAGAATTAATTGGTAGAGAAGGAGGTAACTTTTTAAAAGGGGAATCTCCAGTGCCAAAAATTGTACAATTAAAAACAGAGATAATTTTTTTTATTAATAATAATTTACAGGATTTATCAGGGGCTTTACAAGCCGTTTTACAAGATTATGTGAATAATGAAGATGATAAAATTAGTCGTTATCAAGACAATCCTTTAAAGGCTTTATCTTTAATGATTGAAGAGATTATAAATAATGATAATTTCTTTTATGAATTCGTGAAAGAAGTTGACTTGAAATCAGGACAGATGACAGGAGATCGCCCTTATTTTCAGAAACCCGGACAACCTCCTCACCCTAATGATGAATATAGTCATAAATCGGTAAAAATTCAGCTTATTAATCTTTTAAAAATTATCAATAAAAATGATGACAAAATATAAATTTTTTATAAAATATTGATGCCGTTAAGTTAAAGCAAAAAATAACATATAAGTTTTAATTAATGGTTAAATAAAGGAGAAATTTTTAATTTTAAATGATAAATATTTTTGCAACTATTTAAGTAGTCTAATAGAGTAATGTTTTTACTACTTTTATTCAAAAACTCCTTTAAAAAAATAAAAAAAATTAGTTGTAACTAGAAAAATGAAATTTATTAACAACTTTATAAATTTATAAATACTTTTTTCTACAAGGCAATTGATTATATAATTCTTCCAATTTTGTGAGATTATCACTTAAAGTATATTTTTCTAAAACTCGATTTCTCGCTTTTTTGCCCAATAAATTCGACATTTCGGGATGATGAGCAAATAAAGGTAAAATAGTTTTTAATTGAGTAGTAACTTCTTGAGTACTTAAAACTACTCCTGCATTAATTAACACTTCACCATCAGCACCAGCATCAGTAGCAATACAAGCCAAGCCACAAGCCATTGCTTCTAATAAAGATAAAGATAATCCCTCTACTAAAGAAGGTAAAACAAAAACATCAGCACTTCTTAAAATATCAATGCGTTTTTCATCATCGACTATAGCACCTAACCAGATTACACCATCTTCTTCGTGATATAAAGATTTTAAGGTGGGAGTTAAATGCCCATCACCGATAATTAAGAGTTTTGCATTTTGTTTCATGTTAGCTTGTTTCCAAGCCTTTAACAAAGACTCAACATTTTTCTCCACCGCTATGCGCCCTTGATAAACGTATAGTTGATGATGGGGATATTTTTCCTTAAAAAAAGACTTGCCTGATGTATATTTTTCTGTATCGACACCATTAGGAATAATGACTAATTTTTCCGCAGGTACGCCTAATTTTATCAGTAAATCTCGTTGCAAATCTGAAAACACTATAGTTTGATCATATTTTGCCAAAAAAGGTGCATAAAGTTGATAAGTCAAATATTGAGTGCTAGATTTGATATTACGCCAATGACTATCAAAAGGCGGATGAAAAGTTGCCACTAAGGGAATTTTTAACTTTTGACAAATTTCTGGTAACGCAAAGTCTAAGGGTGATAAGGTTAAGGAAGCATGAACTAAATCTGGTTGTAACTCTTTTAGCGATCGCAATAATATTTTAGTAGATTTAGGGCTATGAATAGTATAAATTTGAGACTTGTAGAGAAAAGGAAGATTAACTTCCGCAACATAGTTTTCGGGGCTAGATTCGTTACTTTCTTCGCTAAAATGAAGAAAACTAACTTTATAACCTCTATCTAATAAAGCGTTGGTGATTTCTCTGCTGTAAGTTACGTTACCGCAAAAAGGGGTTTTTTTTCCAAGCCAAGCGATGTGCATTCAATTCCGTTTTAACTAAAATATTAACTTAAACTAAATTTTATGTAAGTTTGTTAACAATTATCTACCTTCTTGGTCAATTTAAGTAAATTTCTTGCACAAAGAATTATGAATTAGGAGATAGGAATTAGGAGTTAGGAGTTGGGAGTTAGGAGTTAGGAGTTGGGAGTTAGGAGTTAGGAGATAGGAGATAGGAGATAGGAGTTAGGAGTTAGGAGTTAGGAGTTAGGAGTTAGGAGTTAGGAGTTAGGAGATAGGAGATAGGAGATAGGAGATAGGAGTTAGGAGATAGGAGATAGGAGTTAGGAGATAGGAGTTAGGAGATAGGAGTTAGGAGTTAGGAGTTAGGAGTTAGGAGATAGGAGTTAGGAGATAGGAGTTAGGAGATAGGAGTTAGGAGTTAGGAGATAGGAGTAATTTCTAATTTCTAATTCTTCAAATACGTCTTATTACAAAAACAGTAGTATATAGTTTGTAAATAAAAATTCTTAAAATTGTACATTTTTTGATATATTATGTTGTGTTTGAAACCCTTTATTCTCATAGCTTTTTTACTGCTATAACTACACCCTAATTAAAGATTCAAAAATAAATCTAATTATCTCTGAAAGCTGACACCTGAAAACTTAAAGCTAAAATAATTCTTCACTCTCAACCATGACAGAAACCATCGTTATCAAAATAGGTACATCTAGCTTGACTCGCCCAGAAACTGGAAATTTAGCCCTTTCTACCATTGCCTCTTTAGTGGAAACTTTAAGCAATTTACGTCAAAAAGGCTATCAAGTAATTTTAGTATCTTCTGGAGCAGTTGGGGTTGGTTGTGGTAGATTGAACTTGACACAACGCCCTAAAAATATTAATTTAAAACAAGCTATTGCGGCGGTAGGTCAAGGAAGATTGATTAGAGTCTATGATGACCTCTTTAACCATTTAGGACAGCCTATAGCTCAAATTTTGCTCACCAGACGAGATTTAATGGAGCGTAGTTGTTATGTTAATGCGAGTAACACTTTTAATGCTTTATTAGAATTAGGAGTAATTCCTATTGTTAATGAAAATGATACAGTAGCCACAGAAGAATTAAAATTCGGTGATAACGATACATTGTCAGCTTTAGTAGCGAGTTTAGTAGAAGCGGATTGGTTATTTTTATTAACGGATGTGGATAAACTCTATTCCGCAGATCCTCGTGTTGTACCTTCAGCGACACCTATAGACTTAGTTAATAGTGAAGAATTTGCTAATTTACAAGTAGATGTAACTAATAGTGCAACTGGTTGGGGAACAGGTGGTATGATAACTAAATTACGCGCCGCAAAAATTGCTTCTAGTGCGGGGGTAACAACGGTAATAACTAACGGTAAAAACCCTGATAATATCTTTAAAATCTTAGCAGGAGAAGCTATTGGTACTAAATTTGAGGCACAACCCAAGACAGAAAATGCCCGTAAAAGATGGATTGCTAACGGTTTAGTATCTATGGGAAAAATATCTTTAGATAATGGTGCGGTTAAGGCTTTATATAGTGGAAAATCTTTATTAGCGGCAGGAATTACTAAAATTGAAGGGGAATTTGGTACATCCGAGGCAGTAAATTTAGTTGATTTTCAAGGGAAAGAAATCGGTAAAGGTATCGTTAATTATAATTATCAAGAATTGACAAAAATTCAAGGAAAAAACTCTGCTGATATTGTTAATATTTTAGGTTATTATGGTTCGGGAACGGTTATTCATAGAGATAATTTAGTAGTTTTTGATTAAAAAATTATGATCTTTCTTGACATTTGTATAAAGTCTCTTTTAACTGCAAAATACCAATAGGTTTACTAACATAATTATCCATGCCAATTTGTAAGCATTTTTGACGATCTTCTTCTAAGATATTAGCGGTTAAGGCAATAATATAAGGCTGTTTTTTTCCTGATTTTCGGATATAGTTTGTGGCAGTAATTCCATCCATTTCTGGCATTTGCATATCCATTAAAAACGCTTTTCCTGTTTTACCGATATTCAGATTTTTATGAATTAATTACTCATTACTCATTACTCATTACTCATTACTCATTACTCATTACTCATTACTCATTACTCATTACTCATTACTCATTACTCATTACTCATTACTCATTACTTCTCTCTCCTGTCTCCTAATTATTAATACCCCTAGAGAGGATTGAAGATTAATAATTACTTCGCTAAAATCAAAACTTGATCATTACATAAAAAATAAAATAATGCACATTCCAGACGGCTTCATCTCTCCTCCTGTAGCTGTTATTACTACCGTTATTAGTGCAGGAGTATTAACTCTTTCTTTTTCTAAAATGGGAAAAGATGTAAAAGCACCTGTCATCGCCTTAACTACAGCTTTTATTTTCGCTGCTCAAATGATTAACTTTCCTGTGGCAGGAGGTACAAGTGGCCATCTTTTAGGGGCAACTTTAGCTGTTGTCATTTTAGGTGATCCTTGGGTTGCCACTATTTCTATTTCTACGGTGTTACTCATTCAGGCTTTATTATTCGCCGATGGAGGGATTACCGCATTAGGGGCAAATATTTTTAATATGGGCATTGTGGGCGTTTGGGTAAGTTGGCTATTAGTTACCACCATTCAAAGACTTTTAGGAGGTGCAAAAAAACGCTTACCTTTAGCCGCAGGTATCACCGCCACCATTAGCATGGTTAGTGCTGCAGTATCTTGTAGTTTATTATTAATAATTTCTGGTACAGCCACCCTAAATCTAGTATTACCAGCTATGACAGGAACACATATTTTAATTGGTGTGGGAGAAGGATTAATAACAGGAAGTGTTTTGCGTTACTTACTTGTTACCAACCCCGATTTATTACCCAATGATGAATCAAAATTAGATAAATGGTTAGTGCCTGTTATTGGTACTTTATTAGTGGCTGGAGTATTATCATTATTAGCATCATCTTGGCCTGATGGTTTAGAAAAAGTTGCCGAAAATTTAGGCTTTATTCACTTAGCAGAAAATGTTAGAGTTGAAGTGCCAACACCTTTTGCAGATTATCAAATTTCAGGAATAAATGAGCAAATAGGCACAAGTATTAGTGGAGTTTTAGGGACATTAATTTGTTTTGGATTAGCTTTTTTTATGACTAAATTTATGTCTCGTAAAAGTGCTTAAATTATCTTTATTTTTACGACTAAGACTATCTTTAATTTTGGTTATTTCTACCGCTTTAATTAAAACCAATAATTGGTCATTTTTATTTATTTATATTTTAATTGCTTTATGTTGGTGTATTTTGTTGAAAACACCTGTCAAAATCTTACTTAAATTATTAGGTGCAGAATTAATTTTACTTTCCTTAATGGCGTTGCCTTTAGGTGGGGAAAAAGCTGGTTTTTTGATGTTGCGATCGCTTATTTGTTTATTAATAATGAACAGTTTTTTATTAAGTGTGCCAAAATATCATTTATCCATTGCCTTAAAAGGATTACCATTGCCCATAAAAATGCAAGAAATAGTCATATTAACTGCGGAATATTTAGAGATTTTATTATTAGAAATTCAACACATGGAAACCTCAGCAAAATTAAGAAGTTTAAACGGCAATTCTAATTGGTTACGTTACATTAGTGCTGCCATGATTGGTTCATTATATTTGCGAAGTTTAGATCGAGCGCAAAGGGTATATGATGCTATGGTGATAAGAGGTTATAATGGCACTTTTCCTTTAGAAATAGATAACAATAAATCAGAAAACTTTATTTTAATAATTCTCTCAATTATGGTTATGAGTTTAACTTTCTCTTCTTATAAAATATGGATAAATTAGATCAAAAAAAATCAGTTATTATCACTGTAAATAACATTAAATTTGACTATGAAAAACAATCAATTTTACAAGGTATTTCTTTTAACTTAAAAGCGGGAGAAAGAGTGGCACTTTTAGGTAGAACAGGAGCTGGAAAAAGTACGTTATTAAATAACTTAATTGGTTTAAAATTTCCTCAAAAAGGCGAAATTATTATTGATGGTTTAAAACTTGAAAAAAAAAATATTGCTGACATTAGGAAAAATATCGGTTTTGCCTTTCAAAATCCTGAAGATCAATTATTTATGCCTACTATTTTAGAAGATGTAATGTTTGGTTTATTAAACTATAAAATTCCTGCTTCTATAGCGAAAGAAAAAGCTAGATTTCTCCTTGATAAATTTGGCTTAATAGCCTATGAAAATCGCTCATCTCACGAACTTTCAGGAGGACAAAAAAGACTTGCGGCTTTAGCTTCAATTTTAGCACTAGAACCGAATATATTAATCTTAGATGAACCTACGAATGGACTTGATCCAGCTTGGAGAAAAAAACTAGCAGAAATTATCTTAAATTTACCAATAAAAGTGATTTTAATTGCTTCTCATGATCTAAATTGGGTAAAAAAAACAACCCAAAGAGCGTTAATATTAGATCAAGGTCAAATTCAATTAGATCAATCTATTATCTCACTATTTCAACAAGAATCAGTGTTAGAAAGTTACGGTTTACCTTTAGATTGGTAAAGCAAATATTGGACTTTTAATAATTATCTAAAAGTTCTTTTAATTTTGCCATAGAAATAGGTTTACTCAGATAATCATTCATTCCTGATGATAAACAAATTAGACGATCTTCTTTTAAAACATTAGCGGTTAAAGCAATAATATAAGGCTGTGGTTTATTAGATTCTCTAATAATTTTTGTAGCAGTAATTCCATCCATTTGAGGCATTTGCATATCCATTAAAATGATGTCATAAAATTGTTTTTCTATCATCTCTAAAACCTCAATGCCATTATTAGCAATATCAGCTTTATAACCAAGTTTTTGAAGCGTTAATAAAGCAACTTTTGGATTAACTTTATTATCTTCAGCTAAGAGAATTTTTAATGATAATTTTTCTCTCTCTTTTAATGTTTTTTCCTTAATAAATAAATTGTTTGTTTCAATTTTATTCTTTTTAATACTTTGAAGTTTCAGGGTAAAATAAAATGTTGTACCAGAATTAGCCCCTAAATCCCCAAAATTGGCGACATTAATTGATTCTTCCCCAGAATTGGGGGTAGGGGGGCGATTAGGAGGGTAATTACCAGCAATATTACCTTTACTTTCAACCCAAATTGTACCGCCCATTAACTCGATTAAACTCTTACTTATAGCTAATCCTAAACCAGTGCCTCCATATTTACGACTGATAGACGCATCCCCTTGACTAAAGGCTTTAAATAATTTGTGGATGTTATCGCCATCTATACCAATACCTGTATCTCTTACTCCTATCCATAACCCAAAAACATCATCATCAGCTTTAGTTTCCGAAGCATTAAGAAAAGATAGAGGGTATCTAGCTTCTTTCACATAAATAACAACACTACCACTATCAGTAAATTTAAGAGCATTTCCTACCAAATTTAAAAGGATTTGACGCAAACGGTTACTATCACCAAGAAAAGTGGAAGGTAAATTATGACTAATTTCATAAGAGAGATTAATACTTTTATCCTTAGCTTCCTTCGAGAATAAATTACAGACAGATTTGATGAGATCAATTAGTATAAAAGGATGTTTTTCTAACTGCAACATTCCCGATTTAATTTTAGAAAAATCAAGAATATCATTAATTATCGTTAATAAAGTATTTGCACTATCTTGAATTGTATTAACAAATTCTTCCTGTTGATGATTTAATGTTGTCAGAGAAAGAAGTTGAGTCATACCAATGACACCATTCATAGGAGTACGAATTTCATGACTCATGTTAGCCAAAAACTGACTTTTTACTTTCATCGCAGCTTCAGCGGCTTCTTTAGCTTGATATAAATCTGTTTCTGTTTGTTTTATTTTAGTAATATCGGTTATGTATCCATACCAATTCACACTACCATCTATTTCTTTTTCTGGAGTGGCATTGCCTAAAACCCAATTAATTCTTCCATCAGGATGACACACTCGATATTCACAATACCAAGGAGTTAAATTACTAGCTGACTCAAGGATAGTATGTAAAATATTTTCTTGATCATCAGGATGAAGTATATCAAAAATTTTATCAGCACTTTTTTTAACTTCTTCAGGAGTGACACCATAAATATTTTTAATGCCTTCACTAACATAGGGAAAACAAGATTTACCATCGTGATGTAAATGATACTGATAAATCATTCCGGGTATATTATAAGCTAATTTCTCTAAACGATTCTTTAATTCAACATTATCGGTTATATCAATACAGGCAACCACTACACCATAATTATCGAGGGGAATAGGCGCAGCACTAATACTTAACCACCGAGTTGGTTTATCAGAAAAAACAATACCTACAATTACATCATGAATTAAACGATGTTCCCTTAAGGCAATAAATCGAGGAAATTCATTTTCACGGATAATTTTACCTTCAGGAGAAATAACTTGCCAAGGAAGAGGATTTAATATCTCATCTTGAAAACTAACCCCAAAAATTTTTACACAAGCTGGATTAGATTCAATAATTTTTCCTTCTATATCTGTAAGGCAAATACCAAGGGGTAAAACTTCAAATAAAGTTTGATACTTTTCTTTAGACTCTTTTAAAGCAGTTTCTACTTGATTAAAAGTTTTTTGAATTTGCTTTGTCATTTTATTAAAAGATTTTGCTAAATCATTAATTTCTACTATTTTTGTATTTTCAGATAAATAATCATTAAAATGTCCCTCTGCGATATATTTACTCGTTAAACAAAGTCTTAAAATTGGGCGAGTAATCAATCTTGTAGTTAAAATACTTATAGCAATAGCCATAATCAATATTACGAAACAAATTAAGATTGTATAGAGAATATTTTTATCAATTTCTGCGGTAAAATCAGATTTTGGTATGGCAATAATAATTAACCAGTTAATACCATAGTTATCTTGATAAGGAATAAGTTGAACAAAAGTGTGATTATCAGCGAGAAAAACCTTTTCTTGAATAGTAGAAATTTCTTGCAAATTATTAGTCTTATTATTGATAATTTTAAGGGTTGATTTAATCAATTTATGATCAAGATCTTGAATAGAAATACGTTCAGATTTTCCCTTAGTTAATTTATAGGGTTTATTATCTGTCGAACTTGCTACTAATAAACCTGATTTTTCGACAATAAAAACTTCTCCTGATTTGCCAATTTCTAAACTTTTTAAAAAACTATTAATTTTTGATAAACTTAAATCTATTCCTACAACTCCTAACGGTTGATTTGATGAATTATAAACTGGCGCACTAGCAGATATAGCTATTTCTGTAGGTACATTTGCCCAAGTATAAACATCACTCCATATCGGTTTACCTGATTTAATTGCTTGATCATACCATTGTGCATTATTAGGATTTTCTCCTTTTAAAACTATGGGAGGATAAATTTTATTGCCTTTTTGATCAGATTTATAGCTATAAAGAATATCTGTTTTAGGTTGTTTTATTTGTGCAATTTCAACTTCTCCATTATAATAACCAACTCCGATAAATTCCCCCTTTTCACTACCATAATTAATATAAGTAAAATCATTATTTTGAAATTGTGTCCAAAAATATTTACCTAACTTATCAAAGTCTGTATTGGTGATAATATCACTTTCAATTATTTTTTGATTAACTTGATTAACCTGTTGTGCAACTTGTAAATAATTATCCAGATGATGTTCTATTTTTTTCCCTATTTCTGTCATCAATTTATCAGTAATATTTTTAATCGCTTTATCTCCACTGCGATAAGAAATATAACCGACTAATCCTAATGCTATAGTAATTTGCAACACAAAAGGAACAATCAAAATCCATTTTAATGGAATTGTGAAAATTTCAGTTTTTTTGCCGTTATTAGAGTTTAAAGGTGATGACATTTTTCATTATTCCTAACTTTTCTAAAACATTAAAAATCAAGATACCAAAATTCTTCTTTTAACTCCCTTGCCATTAAATTTTTTACCGATTCTTGAGGGCTAATTTTACCTTTTAATAATAAATATACTTGATAAGCAATGGGTACAGAAATTTGTTGTTTATGGGCTAACTTTATTAAAACATTTGTGGTGTTAATTCCTTCTGCTGTGCCTTCTAAATTCGTTACAATTTCTTCTAAAGATTTATCCTGTGCTAACCCTAATCCTACTTGATAATTACGAGACAAAGGACTATCACAAGTAGCTAATAAATCTCCTAATCCTGATAAACCGAAAAATGTTTCTTTTGATGCACCCAATTTTACCCCTACTCTTATCATCTCAGGTAACGCCCTTGTTAATAACGCTGCCTTAGCGTTTGTGCCTAATTTTAAACCATCACACACCCCTGATGCGATGGCCATAACATTTTTTAATGTACCACCTAATTCCGTACCGATGGGATCATTATTAACATATACTCGAAAAATATCCGAAGCAAAAATATTTTGTGTAAATTCTGCGGCTACAATATTATTACTAGCAACTACCGTCGCCGCAGGTAAACCGATTTTAATTTCTTTGGATAAATTAGGGCCAGATAAAACGACAATCGGATTATGGGGAAAAGCCTCTTGCCAAATTTGCGAAGGAGTATGAGTCGTTTCTAAATCTAACCCTTTTGTTGCTGTGACAATAATCAAGTTTTCTCTTAATTTTATCTGTTGTAATGAGTTGATAATTTCTCTAACTCCTTTCATGGATACCGCCGAGATTATTATATCTGCTGATTTTATTACTGATGATAAAGATACTGAAGTATTGCGATTCCAAATATTATAATTATGTCCTGATCTTTCTAGTAAGTAACCTAAAGTATTACCCCATGCACCACCACCAATAATTGTAATTTGAGAATTTTGAGTCATTTCTGAATAGTTAATAATCGACTGTTTGTAAAAGTTAAAATATTTATTAGAATATAAAATTATTTGATTTTAATTTAAGAGATAATAGGATAATTTTTATGAAAAATACCAGAAAAAAGATAAAAAACTTAATCAAATCTTAATCTTAAAAAATCATAAAACCCTTGAATATTTAAAATATCGGTGCTAGACTGAAACGAAATTGAAATTTTAATTATCATTATGGTTCAATCGTTACAAAAACCAAATACCAAGATTTTAACTGAAGATGAGTTACAGAAAATTGACGCTTATTGGCGTGCGTGTAACTATTTAGCAGTGGGAATGATTTATCTACGCAGTAATCCTTTACTCAAAGAAACTCTCAAACCTGAACATATCAAATATAGATTATTAGGTCATTGGGGATCAAGTCCTGGATTAAGTTTCGTTTATGTTCATCTTAACCGTTTGATCAAAAAGTATGATCTTAACATGATATACTTAGCAGGACCTGGTCACGGTGCACCGGGTATCTTAGCTCCAGTTTATCTTGAAAACACCTATTCGGAAATTTACCCCGATAAAAGCCAAGATGAAGAAGGAATGCGGAAGTTTTTTAAACAGTTTTCTTTCCCTGGCCACATCGGTAGTCACGTTACCCCTGAAACCCCCGGCTCGATTCATGAAGGTGGAGAGTTAGGTTACAGTTTATCTCACGCTTATGGCTCAATTTTAGACAATCCTGATCTCATTTCCGTTGTGATGGTGGGTGATGGTGAGTCAGAAACAGGCCCTTTAGCGACTTCTTGGCATTCTAACAAATTTATCAATCCTATCCGTGACGGGGCAGTATTGCCGATTTTACACCTCAATGGTTACAAAATTGCTAACCCTACCATCCTCTCTCGTATTTCCCATGAAGAGTTAGAGTCACTTTTCATCGGTTATGGTTATGAGCCTTATTTTGTGGAAGGTGATGATCCCATGACAATGCACGAAAAAATGGCAGCAACTCTTGAAGAATGTGTCAACAAAATTAAGGCAATTCAAGAAGAAGCTAGAAATAGTGGTGTGCCAAAACGTCCCCGTTGGCCTATGATTGTTTTTAGATCTCCTAAAGGTTGGACTGGCCCTAAAACCGTTGATGGACATAAAGTTGAAGGTTTTTGGCGATCACATCAAGTACCTATGGGAGGAATGCACAGTAATCTTGAACATGTGCAACTGTTAGAAGAATGGATGAAAAGCTATAAACCTGAAGAATTATTCGACGAAAATGGGCGTTTAATCCCTGAATTAGCCGAATTAGCTCCCGTTGGCGATCGCCGTATGAGTGCGAATCCCATTGCCAATGGTGGTTTATTGCGTAAAGACTTGAATTTACCAGATTTTCGAGATCCTATTTATGCCGTAGCCGTAACCGAACCGGGTAAAATGGAAGTAGAAAATACCAAAATTATGGGTATCTTTTTACGGGATGTGATGGCTCGTAATATGCACAGTTTCCGAGTATTTGGTCCTGACGAAACCGCTTCTAACCGTTTAAATCCCATTTACGAAGTCTCGAAAAAAGTCTGGATGGCGGATTATTTACCAGAAGATGCCGACGGTGGTGAATTGTCTCCTGATGGTCGTGTCATGGAAATGTTAAGTGAGCATACCTTAGAAGGATGGTTAGAAACCTATCTTTTAACAGGCAGACATGGATTATTCCACACTTACGAAGCCTTTGCCCACGTTATCGACTCCATGTTTAACCAACACGCAAAATGGTTAGATATTTCTAAAAATCA
Source organism: Geminocystis sp. (assembly GCF_041753295.1). Taxonomy (NCBI): domain Bacteria; kingdom Bacillati; phylum Cyanobacteriota; class Cyanophyceae; order Chroococcales; family Geminocystaceae; genus Geminocystis; species Geminocystis sp. Next base: position 50,442 of record NZ_JBGSUU010000066.1, on the reverse strand, counting down.
TGTGCCTTGGCGTGCGCCTGTTTCTTCCTTAAATATTTTATTGTCATCTACCGTATGGAGACAAGATCACAACGGTTTTTCTCACCAAGATCCTGGTTTTGTGGATCTTGTAACTAACAAAAGTGCAGACGTAACTCGTGTTTACTTTCCCCCCGATGCTAACTGTTTATTAAGCGTAATTGATCATTGTTTGCGCAGTAAAGACTATGTAAACGTCATTGTTGCCGATAAACAAAATCATTTACAATACTTAACCATCGATGAAGCTGTAACCCACTGTACGAAAGGCATTGGTATTTGGGAATGGGCTAGTAATGATGATCAAGGAGTATTACCTGATGAACCAGACGTAATCATGGCTTGTTGCGGTGATGTACCAACTATGGAATCTTTAGCCGCCACAGAAATTTTACGCAAAGAATGTCCAGATTTGAAAGTACGTTTTATTAATGTAGTGGACATTTTTAAATTACAAGATGAAGAAGAACATCCTCATGGCTTATCTAACCGAGATTTTGTCACGTTATTTACTGAAGATAAACCCATTATTTTTAACTTCCACGGCTATCCTTGGTTAATTCACAAATTGGCTTACCGTCATCCTAATTCTAATCGTCTTCATGTGAGAGGCTATAAAGAAGAAGGTAATATTAATACTCCTTTAGAGTTAGCCATCAAAAACCAAGTTGATCGTTTTAACCTCGTTATTGATGTAATTGATCGTGTGCCTAAACTGGGATCTCGTGCAGCATACTTAAAAGAGCGTATGAAAGACGAAATCATTGATAACCTCAACTATGCCCATACTCACGGTATCGATAAAGAGGAAATCACTAACTGGAAATGGAATGGTTAATTTAGCTTATCTGTAAAAAGTTAGCAGACTATTTCTTAAAGGTTATTATCAGAATAAAATCTTCGGTAGTGTAAAGGTTTCAGGTATTAGGTTAAAGAATACAGAAAAAATATATCTTAATTGATTTTATTATTTTCGATTCTTTGACTAATCACCTGATTTCGAGGGTTTTAAACCTCAAACCTACTTACCTAAATCGGATATTCAAAGCATCGAAGTGAGATAATTAAGAGATTCCATCCCCACGAGATTTAGCAATGCGGTAACTCAAGATAGTTACGGGTAAAATGCCCACTAAAATAATGGTTAAAGCTGGGGCAGATGCTTCCATTAATCTTTCATCGGAGGCATACTGATAAACTCTTACGGCAAGGGTATCAAAATTAAAAGGGCGCATAACTAAAGTAGCTGGTAATTCCTTCATTACGTCCACAAAAACAAGCATTATGGCGGTTAAAATCCCCCCCCACATTAAGGGTAAATGCACTTTAAATAATGTTGCAAATGCTCCGTATCCTAAACTACGAGAAGCATCATCTAAATTAGGTTTTATTTTGCTCAAGCTAGATTCAATGGTATTGAAAGAAACTGCTAAAAATCTCACTAAATAAGCGTAAATTAGGGCAATAATTGTGCCACTTAATAATAATCCTGTGGAAATATTAAAATGAGTTGTCATCCAACTATCAATAGTATTATCAATTTTTCCCAAGGGAATAAGGATTCCCACCGCAATCACTGAGCCGGGTATTGCATAACCCATGGAGGCGATTCTGATAGAGATATTAATGATAATTTTAGGAATTAATCTTTGTCCATAAGCCATAATTAAGCCTACAAAAATAGCAATTATAGAGCTAATTAGAGCTAATATTAAGCTATTTCTTGATAATTCCCAAAAATTTTCTGTCAGGGTTTCCTCTTGATTTCTAATAGTAAGATTAAGTAGATAAATTGTCGGAATTATAAATCCGAAAATTACAGGAATAGAACAAGTGAGTAATGCAAGAATACTTCTAAACCAATTTAAACTGTAACGAGGTAAATTTTGGTTACTATTATTGGTTTGATAATAACGAGCATGGGAACGTGATTTTCTTTCTACAAAAAGTAATATAACAATAAATATCATCAAAAAAGATGACAACCCTGCGGCGGCGACTCTTTCTCCCATACCTAACCATGTGCGATAGATGCCTGTGGTAAAAGTATTAACACCGAAGTATTGTACTGTACCAAAATCATTGAGGGTTTCCATTAAAGCTAACGCTAAACCTGCTACGATGGAGGGCCGTGAACAGGGTAATGCTACTTTATAAAAACTTTGCCAAGGGTTATAACCTAATGAGCGACTAGCTTCTAGGGTACACACTGATTGTTCTAAAAATGCTACTCTAGCAAGGAGATAAACGTAGGGATATAGTACCAAGATTAACATGGCGATCGCTCCCCATAAATTACGAATAGGGGGAAACCAATAATCATCGACACTTTCCCAACCAAAAATTCCTCTTAACCAAATTTGTACAGGGCCAAAATACTCTAACATATTGGTATAGCTATAAGCCAAAATATAAGCAGGAGCGGCTAAAGGCATTAATAGTAACCATTCTAAAACACGAGAGCCAAAAAAGTCGCACATAGTCACTAACCAAGCACAACTTACGCCAATGAGTAAAACACCTATGGCTACTCCTAACATTAAAAGCAAAGAATTAAAAATATAGTCTTTTAAAACAGTATCAGTAAGATGTTGCCAAACTTCTTTTTTATCGGCAAAAAGACTAGAAATAACGGTGAAAATAGGTACACAAATCAATAAAGCGACAATAGTTATAGATAAATACCATACATAAGTTGGTAGATTATTTAACCATCCTCTAAAGTTTATTCTGTTGCTAAAGGTATTTATTTTAAACATTTTTAGTTGAATGTCCTAAATATAGTTCACCTACTTGGGGATTATTAAGTAAATCTTCTCCTTTACCCTCAATGGCATCTCTACCACTTTCCAAGACATAACCACGATGCGCCATCATCAAGGCTTTTTTCGCATTTTGTTCTACTAAAACGATAGCTTTACCTGTGGCATTAATGGCTTTTATTTGTTCAAAAATATTGTTAACTAAAATAGGCGAAAGTGCTGCTGATGGTTCGTCTAATAATAACAAATCAGGATCTAACATTAAAGCCCTACCCATAGCTAACATTTGTCTTTCACCCCCTGATAGTGTACCCGCATTTTGTTTCGCCCTTTCTTTTAATTTAGGGAACATTGTATATATTAACTCTTTTTGCTTTTTATTAGATCCTGAAAGAGTATAAGCACCCATTTCTAAATTTTCTTCAATGGTAAGACTGGGAAAAACGTTGACAATTTGAGGTACATAACACATTCCGCGCTTAACAATCTCATTAGGCTTTAATCGAGCGATATTTTCCCCTTTAAAGATAATTTTGCCTTGATTTGGTGATAATAAGCCAAAAATGGTTTTTGCTAGAGTGGATTTTCCTGCACCATTAGGACCGATTACAGTTACTAACTCATGAGCTTCAATACAAAAATTTATACCCTGTAAGATGTTTAAATCCTTGATATATCCAGCATAAACATCTTCAACTTCTAGCAAATAACTCATGACTATTAACAATTAGGAATTAGAAAGGAAACGGGGAATTAGAAAGGAAACAGGAAATTAAGAATTAAAAGTTAAGAAAAGTAATTATTATTTATGACTTTATTTCTTAGTCTTAAGCGTCTTTCATTAAACTGGAGTTTTCTGTAATTCGGGACGTTCTTCTGCTAAGATTGCACCTTCTACAGGACAAACTTGAATACAGATACCACAGTCAATACAAGTATCAAAATCAATCCAATACCAATCTGTACCTTTGATATTTTTACTTGGGCCTTCATGAATACAAGCTACAGGACAAGCTGAAACACAATCAGCAATTCCTTCGCAAACATCTGTTACAATTGTATGTGGCACGTTTCTTTACTCCTGATTTATAAATTGTACCGAAACTATTATACAGAAAAATGTAAGAAGGACAAAGGTTTTAGCAATTAAGAATGACATTATTTGCTTATCATCACAGAAAAAAATTATTATTCACAAAGAGAAATAAATTTATAATAATTAATGCCGTCAAGTATTCCAGCGGCAAATTGTTTTTGAGAAAAATAAATAGGCTCGATGTCTGCTAAAGTTGATAATTCCTCCTGATGACGATTAGCGACAACTACTGACAATGTATTTCCCCTCATCATATCTTCATCACCTCCAGAACCTCCTGCGGTTAAAATACGGTTAAGGGGAATGTCTCTCTGTTGGGCAAACCACCTTAATGCGTAGCCTTTTGAGGCTCTAATGGGTACAATATCTAAAAATTGTCCAAAGGAAAAAATCACATTAACGGTTTGTTCGTTTTGATGGAGAATGCGCTTAATTTCATCCACACTAGTAGCTATTGAACCATCGTAATAATAACTGATTTTATAAGTACTTTGTCTTTCTTTCGATTGTAATGTTAACCCTGATAATTCCCCTAATAAATTAACTACTTGTTGTCGATTCCAATGATAGTTAATATGATTTGTCCATGCTGTATCTTTAATTAAGTCTGAACCATAATAAATTTCAGTTCCCATACTTGTAATTAATCCATCAGGTTGAAGAATAGAATTTTGACGCAAAACTTTTAACGCAGAATCTAGTCTTCTTCCCGTGACAATACAGAAAGAAATATTATTACGATGAGCTTGAATTATATTCATTAACTCTTCCCTTGATTTTGGATCTCCTAGTAAATTTTGATCTAAACTAGATGCGATCGCCCCGTTATGATAAAGCATTGAGCGACGTTGTAAAGGAAGTCGTTGTAAAGGTTCAGTTTTATCAATTAATGACTGCACCATTTTGCAATAAAGATGAACATGAGATGTCCAAGTATAATGTTTTTTAACATTTTTCAAGCCATTTTCGGCAAAGATTGTCCATTGTTGTTTATCATTCAACAGTTGCAAAATTTTCTGGCTAATTTCTTCTGTATCTAAAGGATCAATTAAGTAGCCATTTTGACAGTTTTTGATAATATCCACAGGGCCACCATCTCTAGTAACAATAATCGGTAAACCACTAGCGGCTGCCTCAATCAAAGTTAAGCCAAAAGGCTCAGTCAAAGCTGGATTAACGAAAATACCTCCAGATAAAGCCGCTAGGCGATATAAAAGCCCTATTTCTTCCCTCGCCACAAATTTAGGATAAGCAACTTTTCCGTATAAATTATATCGATCAATAGCTAACAATAAATCAGTAAAAATTTCTTGAGTACAAGTATCTAAATCTTTAACATCATCCCTTGTACCTGCAAAAATAGCTAAATTTGCTTTTTCCTGTAATTCATCACACTGCCCGAAGGCTTCCACTAAAATCTGTATATTTTTTCGTTGATCTAATCGGGAAAGAGCTAGTATGATTGGTTTACGAGGTTCTCGAAGAAACGGTGTAAGAGTATTAAAAACCGTAGAATTCCATTCATTGCCTATGGGAGGGGAAAAAACATCAACATCCGTGCCTGGAGGAATTACCCTCATTTGTGCTGGTTGATAATAATCATATTGGGCGTATTGCTCATTAATTTCTTGATTTGTGCTAGTAATTACCCTTTCCGAAGTGCTGAGGGTATCTTCTTCTGCATTGATGCGACGAGTCATGTTATAACGATTTTCGATAACATCTCGTTTGACTCCACTAGCTAGAAGTCTTTTGCGTTTACTGCGCCCTAATGAATGTCCTGTATGGATTAAAGGAATACCCAACTGATGAGATAATCTTGTACCAACATAACCTGCATCAGCATAATGACTATGAATAACATCGGGTAATCGAGGTTGATTTTTGATATATTCGATAGCATTATCTGCAAAATTATCTAACAAATCCCATAATTGTTCTTTCGGAATATATAAATCATTACCTGAAGAAATACGGACAATATTCGCTTTATTATTAATTAATTCAAGGGGTTGACTATAATCTTCACTAACTTGTTTATCTATGAGTAAACGAGTCATTAAATCAACTCTGTCTATATCTTTGCATTGGGCAAGGGCTTTGGTTAATTCTAAAACATATGTAGTTTGTCCTCCAGTATCTGCATCTATTCCTAACTCTAAATTTTTTCCTCTAATTAAACCGTGTATGCTAATTAGCAGTATGTATTTTTGAGTAGTATTCATTTTTTTTATAATCGGTATCTAATCTTTAAACTATAACACTTTTACCATTATTGAAAAGTTAAAAAAACACTACAACAATACTTAAAGTAATTCTGTTCTCATGTTATAGTAAATTTAGCGAATAATATAAGGTTATAGATGACAAATATAATGAATTTATTGATTTGTACTGATTTAGATCGTACTCTAATACCTAATGGTAAATCTCCTGAATCACCTTGCGCTAGGGCTTTATTTCATCAATTAGTAGCCCATGAAAACATTTTTTTAGCTTATGTTACTGGTAGAGATCAAAATTTAGTTAAAAATGCTATGGAAAATTATCATTTACCTAGTCCAAATTTTGTTATTAGTGATGTAGGTTCAAGTATTTATAAAATTGTTAATAATCAATGGTTAAGAATTACTGATTGGGATCAAAAAATACAAAAAGATTGGGGTAATTTCACTAGGGAAAAATTAAGTACTTTTTTAATTGATATTAACGAATGTAAGCTACAAGAAAAAGAAAAACAAGGTTTATCTAAATTGAGCTATTATATCCCACTAAAATATGATCATAAAAAGCTGTTAAAAAAAATTAAGTTAAGATTAGAAGAAGTTAAGATTAAAAGTAATTTAATTTGGAGTGTAGATGAAGAAAAAAATATAGGTTTACTAGATATTTTACCTAAATCAGCCAATAAATATCAAGCCATTAATTATGTAATGAATAAAGAAAAATTTACTCTAGAAAATACAGTATTTGCAGGAGATAGTGGTAATGATTTAGATGTTTTAGTTAGTCCCATTAAATCTATTTTAGTAGCCAATGCTCATGAAGAAATTAAAAATATTATTCAGAAAATGCAGTTACAAGAAACAAATAATATTTATATTGCTGAAGGAAAATACTTAAATTTGAATGGTAATTATAGTGCAGGAATTTTAGAAGGAATAGTCTATTATTTTCCTAATTTAATTCCTTTATTAACTGTTAAAATCTAAAATAATAAAGATCAGTTTTTTAAAATTATCTTCAATTATAAAATATTCTTAAAAATTAATAAAATTATGGAAAATAAACAAATAGTTATTTTTGGTGAAGTATTATTCGATCAATTTCCTGATGGTAAAATTGTTTTAGGTGGTGCACCATTTAATATAGCATGGCATTTACAAGGTTTTGGAATTTCTCCCTTATTTATTTCCCGTGTTGGTAATGATTTTGAAGGAGAAAAAATTAAACAAAGTATGGAAGATTGGGGTATGAATTTATCAGGGATACAAACCGATAATCAACACCCAACAGGAATAGTAAAAGTTGAATTTCATAATAATGAGCCTTCTTATAACATCTTAGAAAATAGCGCTTATGACTTTATTGATTCATCTTATCTTCCTTATATTTCTCAAAAAAGTATTCTTTATCATGGCAGTTTAGCCTTAAGAAATAATGTTTCTCGAATAACTTTAAACCATATCAAAAAAAATAGTTTTCCTCAAGTTTTTCTTGATGTTAATTTACGCTCTCCCTATTGGAATTTAAACTTAATTAAATCATTATTATCTGAAACATTATGGTTAAAATTGAATGAAGATGAATTGTCTTTAATTGTACCTGAACAAAATAATATTGAGAGTAAAATAAAATATTTATTTCAGCATTATTCTTTAAATCAAATTACTTTAACTCAAGGAAAAAAAGGGGCAATTACTTTCACATCGAATAATAAAAATTATCAAGTTTCACCATATAAAAAAATCCCAATAATAGATACTGTCGGAGCTGGAGATGCTTTTTGTAGTATTTTAATTCTTGGTATTATTAAACAATGGGATGTGGAAACTACTATTCAAAAAGCTCAAAAATTTGCAAGTAAAATTATCAGTATTCAAGGAGCGACTAAATTTGATTTGTCTTTTTATAATGAACTTTAGATAATTTTTTCAAAATAATTATACCTTAATTATCATTATAATAAAATAAAATTTATTAATTTATCACTATGTATGAACAATTATCTCATTCAATCTTAAACGAAATTTTAGCTCAATTAAAACCAGACATAAAAGAGCAAGAATTAAGTTATTTTTATACTCGATTAGGTGCTAATTTTTATAGTCTTTTTTCCCTTTTTCAAAAATTGTATGGGCAACGTTCAGATTTTAAATTACAATTATTAAAATTAGTGGAAGTTATGGCTCGTCAATATATTTGTCGCTCAAGTGATTTTAAAGAAAAAGACTTAGCTAGAGAAAAAGATTTTAATTGGTTTCTTCATCAAAAATGGGTAGGTATGACATTATACGCCGATGGATTTGCGGAAGATTTGTCAGATTTAAGCAAAAAAATTGACTATTTTAGCGAGTTGGGAGTTAATTTAGTGCATATTATGCCTATTTTGGAATGCCCAAAAAATGCCAGTGATGGAGGTTATGCCGTCAGTAATTATCGCAAAATTGACGAAAAAGTAGGGGATTTAAAAGATATTCAATACATTGTCGCCGAGATGCACAAAAGGGATATTCTTCTTGTCTTAGATATTGTAGTTAATCATACATCTAATGAGCATAAATGGGCTGAAAAAGCTAGAGATGGCGATGGCAATTATCAAAACTACTATTATATATTTGAGAATCGAGAAATTCCCGATATGTTTGAAAAAACTCTCCCTGAAGTCTTTCCCCAAACCGCCCCGGGTAACTTCACTTATGATGAAAAAATGGGAAAATGGGTGATGACAGTATTTAATAACTATCAATGGGATTTAAACTACCAAAATCCGACGGTATTTATTGAAATGCTCGATATTTTGCTATTTTGGGCAAATCAAGGGGTGGATATTCTTCGTCTCGATGCAGTAGCTTTTCTGTGGAAAAAAATCGGTGGCAGTAGTCAAAATGAAACTGAAGCTCATATATTATTACAATTGTTTAAAGATTGTTGTCAAATCACCGCACCAAGTACATTATTTATTGCTGAAGCCATCGTTGCGCCCGTAGAAATAGTCAAATACTTTGGAGAAGATGCTATCAACGCTAAAGAATGCGAAATCGCCTATAATGCAACCCTTATGGCGTTACTATGGGATGCCGTCGCCACTAAAAATGCTAAATTAATTAATCAAGGGGTGAAAAATTTACCCGCAAAATTAGAAAGAGCAACATGGTTAAATTATATTAGATGTCATGATGATATAGGTTTAGGTTTTACCGATGATGACATTATACAAGCTGGTTATGAACCTAGATCACATCGTCAATTTTTACTTAATTATTTCTCTGGAAAATTTGAAAACAGCGAAGCTAGAGGGTTATTATTTGGACAAAATCCTAAAAATAATGATGCTAGAATTTCGGGCACTTTAACTTCTTTAATAGGCTTAGAATCTGCCTTAGAAGAAGGTAATTTAGACAAAATAAATCTGAATATTAAACATATTTTATTACTCCACAGTATTATTTTTTCTTTCGGAGGAATACCTCTTATTTATTATGGCGATGAAATTGGTACTCTTAATGATTATTCTTTCATGGGAAATTTAAGTAAAGCTAATGATAATCGTTGGGCACATCGCCCTAAAATTGACTGGCAAAAATCAAAATTAAGAGAAAAAAAAGGTACTATTGAGTATGATATTTTTACTGCTTTACAAAGAATGATTAGGGTTAGAAAAGAAATCTCTGCTTTTGGTGATTTTAATAATCGGGAATTAATTAATTTAAGTAATCCTCATTTTTTCTGTTTTATTAGAATAGCATCTTCTCCTGAAAATAATGTTTTAGTTATTGCTAATTTTGATGCTAATTATCAATATTTAAACTTAGAGGAAATTAATCATTATCTGTTTAAAATTAATAATTATAACGATATAATTGACTTATATTCACAAACAAAACCCATTTTATTTCAAGATAAATTAGTATTATCTCCTTTTCGTTTTTATTGGTTAAAAATAATCTAAAATAAAGTTTTAATAAATTTAATTATAAGCTATACTTAAAAGTGTTTTAATTTTTTTAAATAATAGGACTTATTATTAATATAAATAAAGATGAAATATTCTTCTCAATCATTAGGAAAAACTAATAATAATCAACAATTAAGTTTATTTGAATCCCCAGCAACTTATGAAGTAAAAAAGCCAAACTTAAAATCCGATTTTATGATGAGTAAAGATTTTTTAGAAAATTGGAAAAATAATATTTCTTCTTATCAACAAAGTCAGCGTAATAATTTATCTCAACAAACTAATTTTTTGACCGATAATGGTATTTTATATGATGTAGATTTATTTGATCCTTTTACTCTTAAAACTCATCCTGATCAGTTTTATGATTTACCAAACTATAATCTTAGTGAAAGTTGTCTTTATTTTATTTTAGATACCCATGGTAATTTACTTTTATATGTCGGTGAAACTAAGTTATCTCCTTCTCAAAGATGGATTAATCATGACTGTAAAAATTATATTCAAAATTATATAGAATTGCACCGAAAATATAAACTAAATTTGATGATTAGAAGTGCTTTTTTATGGGGAATTCCTACGGATAGAAAATTACGTCAAACTATGGAAAAAAATTTGATTTTTAGATGGCGATCGCCTTTCAATAAAGAATCATGGCAATATTGGGGACAACCTTTTAAATAATTAATAAAACCATAGCATTACTAAATTATTTGTAAAAAATTTTATCTCTTTAACACCTATTAACTTATTACTTTTTTACAAATTTTGTATAATTATTATAGATTAATTTATGGTTATTTTACGTTCTAAATTAACAATAATTTTATTATTTCTGATAAGTTTATAATTACCAATCCAGATACCTTTTTCTAAAGTGGACTTATTGTTTTTTCCTATGTAACTCATCCATAAACGAGAGGATTTTTTTATGGGGTTTTTTTGATTAATAATTACTTGATTATTCGGGTTAATTAATTGGAAATATTCTTTATCATTTTCTAAGACTCCAAACATATTAATCCAAAAAAGTAATTGAGGACTTTTACTATTAATTTGATGACGATAAAATTTTCCTTCCCATAATTTTTGTTGAGTAGGTATTTCATCAGCAAAACCAGCGTCAATTAATCCCGTTGGAATATAATTAATACTTCTTTCCCATAGAGGATTTTTCTTTATTTGACAACCTGTTTTATCTGTTATTCCCACAAAAGGATCGACAATTTTACCATTATTTCTTATACTTAAATGAACATGGGGAAAAGACGATAATCCTGATGTTCCAACCATACCTAAGACTGTACCTTTTTTTACTTTCATACCATTTTTGACAATGATACTATTTTGTTTTAAATGACAATACTGACTCTCCCATCCATTTTCATGTTTAATTACGATTCCGTTACCACATTCTTTCCCCTCGATGGCTTTTTTTTCTTCTTGATTCGAGATTAAATCATCATCTACTCCGTCTCTTACCCTTAACACGATACCATCTGCGATAGCTGTAACCGATACTCCTTGTTTCATTACCTGTAAATTAGCAATACCAAAATCAGTACCGTTATGAGTATCATAGGTTTGTCTGCCGCAACCAAAATCAACTTCTTTGGGAGTAGGATCAAGATCTACATAGTGCATTATATAACAATTTTTTCCTAAATTACAGCTAATGGGTAAATCAAATTTAGGGGAAGAAGAAGCAAAAGTGATAACAGTAAATGAGACTATTATTAAAACACAAATAAAGCTCATTATTTTAATTCGTTTCAGCAATAATCTCGACATATTTATGATATAAAAGATAGGTTAATTATAAGATATTTTTTTGATTTCTTAAGTACTCAAATACAGATTTATCTCCAATATCAGGAGGAATTTCTTGAGTAGCTTTTCTCATAATAAATACTAAAAATAAAATACCCCAGATGGTTAATAATATTCGTTCTAATTGTAAAGGAAAAATACCGATAATATAACCTAGTAATAAACTGGGAATTATTACACTTAAAATTTTCGATTCTATAGAATTAAAACAAAAAGCCTCTTTAATAAAAATACCCGTTAAACTTGCAAAAATAAAACCAATACCGAATAAACTTAAGGGCTGATTTTTGATAAAAGTTATTAAATTTCCTTGACTATTGATACTAAAAATTATGGTAGAAATTGTACCGATTAACCAAAAAATCTTTAAGGTGTTATGTAAAGGTTTGAAATAAATATGAATTTTCTGTAAACTTACTCCTAAACCAAGAATAAATAAAGCAAATAATCCTGTTAAAATTTGCTCAATAATAGTAGTTAAATCTAACCATAAAAATAATAAAATTCCTACAAAAAAACTGACTCCAGCTATGGCTAAACCAAGACGATATACCGTAACTTCTTGGCGATCGCTATCTGTAATAGTAAAATTACCAAATTGACCTTGATAAATATTAGATTCTATAGTCATAAATTTAATTCAATATTACTTTAATTTGTTCACAATATTCTTTATTTAATTTTATTTTAGCACTATCACCATTAACGGCAATTTCTAACCATCCATGACTACCAATTAACGCTAATAAATCTCCATTATTGACACAACTATAAGTCAGATAATGATTAATAATATAATCTTTTTCTATGACATACCATGATTGATTATCAAAAATATTAGCAGGAATATTAGTAACTAAATTACCATAAATATCAATATACTGAATTGAGCCAATAATTTCATTATTTGTAAGAATAAAAGGCGGAATATTTACCTTAATTAAAGTTTCTAAATGAATCTCTTTTCCTAATTCATCTAAACTTACTCCTTTACTCACATAAGCTGCTATGGGAGCAAAAATATCTCTACCATGAAAAGTATTACTAGGATTTTTATTTAGCCAATATTTATTATTAGTTAATTCCATAATTTTTTGAGGTTTATATTTATCTAAAACACCGCTACAAATACCATTATCAGGACAAATTAAATAACCTTTTTCAAACATAATTATTATGGCTTTTCTAGCACTTCCAACTTGAGGATCAACTACTGCTAAATAAATAGTATTATTAGGAAAAAAATCGACAGCATTCATTAAAGAAAATCTAGCAGCTAAAATATTTTGTCTAGGAATTTCATGGGTTAAATCAATTAAATCTACATCAGGATTAATGGCTTTAATAACTCCTTTCATCACTCCTACATAGATGTCTTGTAAGCCAAAATCTGTTAATAAAGTAATCATAATACTTGTATATTTATCTACTTTTTAAATTATAAGAATCATCATTAAATATTTTAAATAATAAATAAAAGTTTTTAAAACATAACAGAGAATAAGTTTTAGTTATTATAACCTTCTGAATTACTTTTGAAAAAGCCTTAGGAATCATTAAGTTTTTGTAACAAATGATACATAATTGCTAAAAATCGATATTATAGAAATATAGAAAAAAATAAATTAATAATATTAAAGGAGAAAAAAAATGATGAATATTACTCGTAAAAATCAAATGATGGCTAATGCAGGTCAAGCATATCAAGATAGTTTACGCAAAAATTTAGAACACCGTTTAGAAGTAGCTAGAAGTCAAGGAAATCAAAAATTAATTACACAATTAGAACAAGAAGCCTCTTATTTACACTTAAAATAAAATCGTAATAATTAAAAATAATTGCATTAGTTAGAGAATAAATAATCTAATCAAAAAAATCAAAATCGATAGTTTTTCCGAAATAGAGCTTAACTTTATCTTCGTATTTCTTCTCAATTTTTGATCCTAAATTGCCAATTATTTCTCTAATTTTTCTAATTCTTAAGTCTTTACTGACTCATCAGAAATTAACTTTTGTAGTAAATCAATAATTTTTAGTTTGCTTACAGGCTCAACCCAATAAGGAGCAATTTCTGCTAAAGGCATTAAGACAAACATTCTTTCTCTCATTCGAGGGTGCGGAATTTGTAAGTTCTCACTATTTATAATTAAATTATCATATAAAATTAAATCTAAATCTAAAGTTCTAGCGCCCCATCTTTCCTTTCTTTCTCGTCCAAATTCTCCTTCAACATAGAATAAATATTCTAATAATTCATCAGGCGAAAAAAAAGTATTTATTATAATACATCCATTAAAATAATCTGGCTGAGGAGGCCCTATGGGTTTGGTTTTATGCCAAGTCGAACAGGATATAACCTCAATTTCGTCCTTTTGGGCGATTTTTTTTACGGCATTCACTAGAATTTCTAAACTATCCCCTAAATTGCTTCCTAAAGCTATGGCTGATTTAACTTTATGTTTGTCCATCCTATTGACAAATTCTGTATTTTATGTTAATCAATAATTGTATTGAAACTCAGGCAACTTTCCCACAGATTTTAAAGAATATTAACAAAGGAAAAATTAAAAAGTCTCTCCTTGTCGATTTTAAACAAAAAAATTGATAATAATTTACAGTTAATTATTGTTAATTGGTAATTGTCCATGTATCATTAGTTTATATGAAAGATCCAAGTTTAAGTCAAACCGCTATTGATTTTGATTCTTCCCTTGATCCTTTAGATTTGATTGAGGAAGAAACTATCACTCCTCCAGATCCTGAATTAATGTTACATTTGCTCCGTAGTAACAATAAACAGGATCAAATTCAAGCTGTCAGGGCTTTTTGTGAAATTTCCGACTTTCGAGCTATTCCTTTTTTAATTCAGCAATTAGAAAATAGTTGTCCTTTAATTCGGGTTAGTGCTGCCTATGCTTTAGGGCGAAATCCCAGTACATCAGCAGTTGAACCTCTAATTTATACTCTTAATCACGATTATAATGGCTATGTTCGTAAAGGGGTTGTTTGGGCTTTAGGAAATAGTGGTGATGCCCGAAGTTTTCAACCATTACTAAAATCTTTAAAAATAGATATTAGCGCTGTTAGATTGTGGGCTGTTAGTAGTCTAGCAAATATTGCCAAATTAAATTATGAAGACAATATCAGTGCCATTCCTACTATTATTATTGCTTTGAGACAAGATAAAATCGCCGCTGTGCGTAGTAACTCAGCTTGGACTATTGGAAAATTATGCCGAGAATTACCCTATAATGTTATTTATGCTACTGCTATCGATGCTCTAATTGAAGCCTTAGTAGAAGACGAAGATTTAGGTGTTAAAGAAGATGCTAAAACTGCTTTACTAAAATTAGGTGATCCTCGTGGACTACAAATGATTGAAGAATTAGAGTTAGAAGGAATTATCTAAATAATAAAAACAGGAGTTAATAAAAAATGAATTAATTAATGTATCACAAAATAATAAACTATTAAACTTAATAAAAAATAGTACATATTTAATTTGATTCATTATTCATTGTCAATTATTAACCCTTTATTATTAATTAATAACAAGACGTTTTTGTAAAGATTCTACCCTCTTATTGGCAATTACATTTTTTGGCTCACATTCTAAAGTCTGTTTATAACAATCTAATGCTTGAGAAATTAATTGTTTTTTCTCATAAACATTCCCTAAATTATTCAAAGCAATAGCATATTCAGGATAGAGTTTAATAGCTTCTTTATAATTGCGAATTGCAATGTCATATTGTTCTTGAGAAAAATGGGCAAACCCAAGAGCATTATACATTAAAGCCTTGTTTTCTGGTTCAATATTATCCCCAACTTTAAGCGCTCTTTGTAATAATTGTACTGCTTGGACAAAGAGTTTTTTATCTAAATAAATACTAGCTAATTCGTAATATTCTTGAGCAGTTCCCTTTTGATTTTTAAGTTTGTCTTGTAATTTTGAAAAACGAGATTCTATTTTCCTACTATTAATAATTTGCCTTAATAAAATCACCGCAACAATGGCTAATAAACCTAATAAAATAGAAATATAAAGTACTGGAAGATTCTCATTCATAAATTATTTTTTTGACTATATTCATTATTATTAACTTGATATATTAACATATTTGGACATCTTTTTTTATTAAAATGAAGTTTAATTTTAAGCAATTTTAAGTAACAATATTAATAAAAGTAACTAATTATTAAGAAAGATTTTTTTATGACCAAAACCATCATTAAAATAGCTGTAATTGGAGATGTTCACGAACTTTGGAACGAATATGACTCGGTGGCATTAGATTTTTTAGCTGTAGATTTAGCCTTATTTGTCGGAGATTTTGGTAATGAATCTTTAAAAGTTGTTCAAGAAATAGCTGATATAAATATTCCCAAAGCGATAATTTTAGGAAATCATGACGGATGGTTTACCGCTACAAAATGGGGTAGAAAAAAAGCACCTTATGATCATAATATTGAAGATAGAGTTCAACAACAATTAGACATACTCGGTTCAAGTCATGTAGGCTATAGTAGTCTTGATTTTCCTCATTTAGAATTATCGGTAGTAGGAAGTCGCCCTTTTAGTTGGGGAGGCTCAAAATGGAAATATCCTGAATTTTATCAGCAACGCTACGGAATTAATAATTTTCAAGAATCCACAGAAAAAATTGTTTCCGCCGTTAAAAACACTTCTTTTCAAAATATCATTTTTATTGGTCATAATGGCCCTTTTGGTTTGGGTGCAAATCCTGAAGATACCTGTGGCAAAGACTGGAATCCCATCGGCGGTGATTTTGGTGATCCTGATTTTGAATCTGCCATTAATATTAGTCGTCAACAGGGGAAAAATATTCCTTTTGTTACTTTTGGACATATGCATCATACCCTTAGACATACAAAAGAAAGAGTAAGAACTATTCTTAATAAAGATATTTATAATACTTTTTATCTTAATGCGGCGGCAACTCCTCGTATTCAAGAAATAAACGGAGAAAAAATCCATAAGTTTTCTCTGGTTACCCTAGAAAATAATAACATCACAAATATTAAATTAATTTCCCTCAATGAAAAAATGAAAATAATTAATCAACAAATAATTTTCTGCAAAGAATCTGACTTTTTGTTATAATATTACTTGCTTGTTATCTGGAGAGGTAGCAGAGTGGTCGATCGCGCTCGACTTGAAATCGAGTGACTAGGAATAGTCCGTGGGTTCAAATCCCACCCTCTCCGTTTTCTATATCCCTTATATTCTCTAAATTTCATGAAATTTTATCTATATTAAAGACTTATAATTGCTCATAATTTACTCATTTTATGGTTAAATTTTTTGTTTATTTTAGATGACAGAAAATTACAATTTTTCTAAATTCTTATAACTTTGTTTAATTCTTATAGATTTTCTTAATAAAAAAAAGCTAAATATATCATTTATTTATTCACTATGAATCAATGAAATTATTATTTATTAGTAATGGCCATGGAGAAGATATTATTGCCGTAAAAGTGATTCGTCAATTAAGAAAAATTAATCCGAAAATATCTATGGTTTGTTTACCAATGGTAGGGGAAGGTTTTGCTTATGCTAAAGAGAATATACCTTTTATTGCACCAGTAAAAAAAATGCCCTCTGGGGGTTTTATTTATATGGATAATAAGCAATTATGGCAGGATGTAAATAATGGTTTAATTACCTTAACTTTAGCTCAACTTAAAGCAGTAAAATTATGGGCAAAAAATGAGGGTTTAATTATCGCTGTGGGAGATATTTTACCTTTATTGTTTGCGTGGTTAAGTGGTGCAAATTATGGTTTTATCGGTACAGCAAAATCAGAATATTATTTACGAGATGAAGAAAATTGGTTAACAGAAACTTCAAAAATTGATCGATATTTCGGCTCAATTTATTATCCTTGGGAAAGATTTTTAATGAAAAATAAAAGGTGTTTCGGAGTTTTTCCTAGAGATACTATTACCACTAAAACTTTACAAAAATATAAGATTTTAGCCCATGATTTTGGTAATCCCATGATGGATGATTTAACGGTTTCTGATTTACCAGTGGATAATGAGCCTTTATTAAAAATTTTACTCTTACCCGGATCAAGATTACCAGAAGCCCTCCACAACTGGCAACTTATTCTTAATGCTGTTGATGCCATTATTAATCGTCAATCTTCAGACTTAATTTTCATGGCGGCTATTTCCCCTTCATTATCTCTAAGTGATTTTACTGAGTATTTATCTACTCATAATTGGCAATTAGCGCCATTAAATTCCGTGAATATACTTATTAACGATTCTAAAAGAATAGTATTTACTAATAAAAGGGTAAAATTAATTTTATGTCAAAATGCTTATAGTGAATGTTTAAACTATTGTGACTTATCTGTCGCTATGGCTGGTACAGCTACCGAACAATTTATCGGTTTAGGTAAACCTGTTATCGCCATTGTTGGTAATGGCCCACAATACAATAAACAATTTGCCATGAATCAAACTCGTTTATTAGGAATTTCGGTACAATTAGTCAATAAACCAGTAGAAGTAGCTGAAAAATTACAGGAATTATTATCACAACCTGATTTATGGCAATTAATATCGGTTAATGGAAAAAAAAGATTAGGAGAAAAAGGCGCAGGGGAAAAAATTGCTCAATATATTATCAAAAAAATAGAATCATCAACGGAAAACAGTTAAATATGGATGTGCAGGAGTTATTAGAAAGATATAATCGAGGAGAAACCAACTTTGAGAAAATAGATCTCAGAGGTCAAATATTACCTAATATTAATCTTAGTCGGGTGAATTTTAAAGAAGCGGATTTAAGGGACATTAACTTGATAGGATGTTCGTTAATACAAGCAAATCTCAAAGAAGCAAATCTTAGTCATGCTGTTATTCAAGGAGATTTAACAGAAATTAATTTAATTCAAGCTAATTTAATGAGTGCAAATCTAAGTAAGTGTGATTTAACCGATGCTAGTTTACGCAATGCCAATCTTAGTGATACTAACCTCAGTCATAGCATTTTTGTTTGTAGCTTATTACATGATAGTAACTTAAAAAAAGCAAATCTTAGTCACGGAAAAATGATTAACTGTCTTTTAAGTCGTGCTAATTTAAGTGATGCAAATTTACAAGGCGCTAATTTACAAGGTGCAAACTTAACCAATGCTATCATGATGAATACTAATCTTGAAGGTGCGAATTTGTCTTTAACTCAGATGAATAGCGTCAATGGATTTGGTATCAAAGCATCCCATGCTAATTTTAGTCACGCTAATTTAAGTGGTGGTAATTTCGCTAATGGTATTTTTCATGATGCCAATTTTCACGATAGTATGATGACTTGGTGTAGCTTTAAAATGACTAATTTTACCCATGCAGATTTATCAGAAGCAAAACTATCATGGTCTAATTTTACCAAAGCAATCCTCACTAAAGCTAATTTAATTGATGCCAATATTAATCAAGTAACTTTTGATGGCGCTAATTTAGAAGGTACAATTTTTACTAAGTGAGATTACGCAAAACCATTGAAGATGTCGGAGAAGTTAGCAGGTTTCAGGTTTCAGGTTTGAGATTTAATCCCTTTGCCGTTAATAACTAGAACTTTTAGTTACTCTGCCACAACTCCAAAATATTTGATAATAGTTACTACTAACTTGATCTATATTGTCTTTAAGTTGATTAATAGCAATACCATTATTACCGATTTCTTTGCCTGAACTATGAATATAACGATTATCACCTAAATATAAAGCCACATGAGTAACTCTATTTGTGCCGAAAAACACTAAATCTCCCGCTATTAATTCTTCACGACTAATTTTAGTTACAAAACTTTCTTGTTGATAAGAATCTCTGGGAAGCCATACCCCAACACTAGCAAAAGCTGATTGTATTAAACCCGAACAATCATAATTAGGTGCAACTGTACCACCCCAGAGATAATAATTAGGAGTATTCATCGCTTCGTAAGTAAATTTTATGACTTGAGGAATTAAACTCTCAATTTTTGTCATTTTTTTCGGTGAATAGCCTTTAACTGCTGGTTGTAAATACTTTAAATCTTCTATCCATAACCAACCGCTATAGTTATCTTCACATAAACATACTTCTACGGCATCATTAACTATAGAAGAAGAAATTATTGTTAATTGTCTGCCTTTTGCACATTGAGTTGCTAATTCCCCCAAGTCAGATTTTACATATAAATTTAAGTCAGTTAGACAACAATATTCTCCAGAATCCGAGGGAGGTAATAAATTAGAGATCATCATCAAGGTTAGATATAATATTTAGCAAAATTATCAATTATCAATTATTAATTATCTATTCACATAATTATGACTTTTTTCTCCCCTAATGAAACTTTAAATCATCAAGCCCAAAATATTCTTAACACTACATGGCAAGAATTTCCTCATTTAGCAAAAAATGAAATTGCTTTAACTTGGATTGTCTATGATCAACCCGTTATTGTCAATACTGGTGGCGCTTTATCTTTTGAGGAATTTTGGCAATATCCCTTACAAGGTTTTAGTTATCGTGGGGAGGAAAAAATTTACCCTGCTAGTATTGTTAAATTATTTTATTTAGTGGCAATACAAGAATGGTTACATAATGCCATGATTAGCGAATCACCAGAATTAAATCGCGCCATCAAAGATATGATTATTGATTCTAGTAATGACGCTACAAGCTATATTGTTGATTTATTAAGCGGTACAACTTCTGGATCTGAATTATCTTTTGGTCCTTTTGAAGCATGGAAATATCAACGTAATATTGTTAATCGTTATTTTCAGTCTTTAGCATGGGAAGAATTAGCTACTATTAATGTTAACCAAAAAACTTGGTGTGATGGCCCTTATGGTAGAGAAAGAATATTTGTGGGAGAAATTTATGAAAATCGAAATATGTTAACTACTAACGCCGTGGCAAGATTATTTCATAGTATTATTGGTGGTGTTGCGGTATCTTCTCAAGCTAGTCAAAGGATGATGAATTTATTAAAAAGAGACGTTACTCAAAAAAAATTACTCGAAAATGAGGAAGAAAATCAAATTAATGGCTTTTTAGGGGAAATTTTACCGAATAATGCTAATTTATGGTCAAAAGCTGGTTGGACTTCAACGGTTCGTCATGATTGTGCTTATATCGAAATTCCTGATCATAAACCTTACCTATTGATTATATTTACTGAAGGAAAAAAAAATAGTCAAAATCGTCACCTGATACCTTTTCTTTCTGCACAATTTGCTAAAGTTACCGCAATATAACAAAAAAATTATCAATTTATCAATAGAATTATTATGACTTACTTTATGGATCGACGTGCTTATGCTGAAACTTTTGGCCCCACTGTTGGCGATCGCATTCGATTAGCGGATACAGAATTAATTATTGAAGTAGAGAGAGATTTAACGGTTTACGGTGATGAAGTTAAATTTGGTGGTGGGAAAGTAATAAGAGACGGTATGGGGCAATCGGGCATTTCAAGGGCAGAGGGTGCAGTAGATACAGTGATTACTAATGCTTTAATCCTCGATTGGTGGGGTATTATTAAAGCCGATGTGGGCATCAAAGACGGTAAAATTTTAAAAATAGGCAAAGCAGGAAACCCAGAAATTCAGCCGAAGGTGGACATTATTATCGGTGCAGTAACAGAAGTTATCGCTGGAGAGGGAATGATTTTAACTGCTGGTGGTATTGATACCCATATTCACTTTATTTGCCCTCAACAAATCGAAACGGCCATCGCATCTGGAATTACAACAATGATCGGTGGTGGTACAGGACCAGCTACAGGCACAAATGCCACTACTTGCACCCCCGGAGAATGGCATCTATCGAGAATGTTAGAATCTGCTGACAGTTTTGCCATGAATATAGGTTTTTTAGGTAAAGGTAATAGTAGCCAACCAGAGGGATTAATTGAGCAAGTAAAAGCTGGTGCTATGGGGTTAAAATTACATGAAGATTGGGGTACAACTCCTTGGAGTATTGACAGTTGTTTAAGTATTGCTGATAAATATGATATACAAGTAGCTATTCATACAGACACTTTAAATGAAGCAGGATTTGTGGAAGAAACCATTAACGCTTTTCAAAACAGAGTTATCCATACTTATCATACCGAAGGTGCAGGAGGAGGCCACGCCCCAGATATTATTAAAGTTTCTGGGCAAATGAATGTTTTACCATCCTCCACAAATCCCACTCGCCCTTATACAATGAATACCTTAGAAGAGCATTTAGATATGTTAATGGTATGTCATCATTTAGATAGAAGTATCCCTGAAGATGTCGCTTTTGCTGAGTCTCGTATTCGCAGAGAAACCATCGCCGCCGAAGATATTTTGCACGATTTAGGCGCTTTTAGCATGATTGCTTCTGACTCTCAAGCTATGGGAAGGGTAGGAGAAACTATTATTCGCACATGGCAAACCGCTCATAAAATGAAGGTGCAAAGAGGACATTTGAACTCCCCTCAATCCTCCCTTATGAATGGAGGAGGTATGAATGATAATTTTCGGGCGAAGCGTTACGTTGCTAAATATACTATTAATCCTGCTATAACTCATGGTATCTCTGATTATGTTGGTTCGATAGAAGAAGGAAAATTAGCAGATTTGGTGTTGTGGAAACCAGCGTTTTTTGGTGTTAAACCTGAGTTAGTGATTAAAGGCGGTATGATTGCTTATGCCCAAATGGGAGATGCTAATGCTAGTATTCCCACACCCCAACCAAGACACTCTCAACCCATGTTTGGTAGTTTTGGGGGTGCCATCGCATCTACTTCTTTAACCTTTGTTTCTCAAGCCTCTTTAGATTTAGATATTCGAGGAAAATTAGGCTTACATAAGCCAACGGTAGCGGTAAAAAATACCCGTAATTTGAGTAAAACTGATATGAAGTTAAATGATTATGTACCAAATATGGAAGTTGATGCGGAAACTTATGAAGTACGAGCAGATGGGCAACTCTTAACCTGCGAACCTGCGGATGTTTTACCCATGTCACAAAGATATTTTTTATTTTAAAATAGGATACTTAAAAGTTGATAAAGATAAAAAAAATCTCCCGTCAAAAATTTTTGTCATGGTTTATCTTGCTAATAGTTATGACTATTTCTTGCCTCTTAATTTTAGATAATAATCCCGAAATTAGTGCCAAAGAACGTATTTTTGATCCTTTACCCTCTTGGAATGATGGTAAAACAAAGCAAACGATAATCAAATTTGTGGAAAATATCACTAAGTCTGACGGGATACCCATTAAAGATAGGATTGCCGTTTTTGATTATGATGGCACTCTTTTACCAGAAAAACCGATGTATGTGCAATTACATTTTTTGTTAGAAACGTTATTAACAGAACCTAATTCTAGCAGTAAAGGTTTAGTTGATGGGGAAAATTTAATCAAGTCTGGTTTTTTAGCTTATACAGGTATGACTCAACCAGAATATGAAGAAAAAGTTAAAGAATTTTTAACCACCGCCCAACATCCTCGCTTTAAAAAGCCTTATACCGAACTTATTTATCAGCCTATGGTAGAGTTAGTGAAGTATTTAAAATTAAATAATTTTCAAGTTTATATTTGTTCTGGTAGTGATATTGATTTTGTGCGTATTTTAGCAAACCTTACCTATGGTATTCCTCCTGAAAATGTAATCGGCACAGCAGTGGAAAAAACCTTTGAAATGAGCTCTCAAGGTGTAAACTTAGTACGTCAACCTAAATTAATTGAACCTTTAAACGATAAAACTGGAAAACCTGTTAATATCAATCGTTATATCGGCAAAATTCCTGTTATAGCGGTAGGCAATTCTGACGGTGATATTCCCATGCTGCAATATACTAGCAGTAATCCTCAAGCAAATTTAGAATTGTTGTTACACCATGATGATATTCAAAGGGAATATGACTATAACCAAGGTGCAAAAAAAGCATTAATTCTAGCCAAAGAGAATAATTGGACAATAATTACCATGAAAGAAGATTTTAAGCAAGTTTTTCCAGCTTTTCTACAGTAGTTATGATAAATTTAGATCAAATAAATGTTATAAAGTTGACACTATAAGGATTATCAGAATTAACAATTAAATTTGTTTATCGATTCACATTTTGCATTTCACCTGACACCTGATACCAGATACCAGACACCTGCCACCTTTTCAAGGAATAATTTATCACAAACAGAAGTAACAGAGCCGTTTTTCCTTTTCAAAATTAATCTTTATTCAAAAAAAATTCTAGTTTTTCAGTAACTCCTATTTACGAGAAAATTTACTATTTATTTTAGTTAATAATATCTCTAATTCTGGAAGTTTTAACTGCATACTAATTAACATAAAAATTGTGACGGCAATTAAACTAGAAGTTAATAAATTTATTCCTTGTAATAATAATCCTTTTTCACCCCATAAAGAAGTAAGTAAATTATTAGTTAATCCACAGGAAAAACCAGAAATAATAGTAGCAATAATTAACCCACAAAAAATAAAAAACCACTGTTTTAGAGGTAAACCATTTAAACGTTTATGTAAAATCCAAATTAAGGCAATCATAGAGATAAAATTAACTCCGATGGTGGCAAAAACTAACCCTTGAGTTTCAAATTTTTTCACTAATAAATAATCTAAAATGGCATTGATAAAAATATTAATAATACTAATTTTAAAAGGAGTTTGCCCATCCCCTAAAGCATAAAAAACTCTAACTAAAACATCCCTGCCTAAATATAAAAACATTCCCACACCATAGGCGAATAAAACTGGTGCAACAATAGCAGAATCTCCAGCCCGAAAAACACCTCTTTCATAGATAATTTTGACAATAGGATTTGCTAAAGCCATAAAAATTGCCGTGAGAGGAAGCATGGTTAAAGCCGTTAAAATTAATCCTTGTCTAATTCTGAGTTTTAATTCATCCCAATTTTCTGGTGCAGCTAAACGAGAAAACACAGGTAAAAATGGCACTAAAATCATGTTAGAAATAATGCCTAATGGAGTTAAAACAATGAAATTAGCGTAACGCATAGCAGCAGCAGCATTTTCGATATAAGAAGCAAAATATAAGTCAGTATAAACGTTAATATGTAACATTCCCGACGAAAGAGTTGCAGGCGCCATGACTTTCATCACATCGTTAACCCCTTCTCTACCCCAATCAAAACGCAATTTTAAAGTACTAATACCTAATTTTATTTGGGTAACTTGTTGTGCCAACCATTGCCAAATACCACCTGCCACCGTTGTACTCGCTAACATAATACTTCCAAATTGAACATATTCAGGGGCGTTAATTTTATCTCCCAAAAACCAAAATAAACCGCCAACACCGATTACAATAGTTAAACTGGAGAATAGTGGGCTTATACTCGGTAGCCAATATTGATCTGAAGCGTTTAAACTACCAAAACCGATGCCTATTAATCCAGCAAAAACCGCTAAAGGGGCCATAATTTGCAATTGTAAAATCGCCATATCTCGCACACTAGGGGTTAATCCGGGCGCTAATAAATCAATAAATTTATCGGCATAAATAACTAAAATAACCGTCACGATTAGTAAGATAGTGCTAACTAAAGTGGTGATAGTTTCAATTAAAGGTGCAGCGTCTTCTTTATCTCTTTTTGCTAAAACACTGACTAATGAACTATGAAAAGGTCCATTAATACCACCTAAAAGAATTAATAAAAATCCAGGGATAACATAAGCATAAGCATAAGCGTTAACCACCCCCCCAACACCAAAAGCCGCCGCTACAATTTGCTCCCTCACTAACCCAAAGACTTTACTGATAAGGGTTGCAACCGCTACGACTCCAGCGATTCCAGCTAGAGATTTTTTTTTGTTAATATTCGTGTTCACATCTTAAGAGAAATAACTGCAATGATTTATTATCTATTAGAATGGTTCAAAAATAACTGAGTAAACCATAAAATTATCAGTGGAATAGGGAGATAGTAATAAGAATTAATAAAAAATGATAATTAATTAATTTTTTTCACAATATTTTACTTTTATTTAATACTTATTTTTGCCTTAATTTTGTCGGCTAAATATTTGCTACTTATATTAATATTTAAAACTCAGGTTTTATAGAAAATAAAGAATAGGTAATAATTACATAAAATTTGATACTTTCTTATCTTAAATTAATGTTATTTTTAATTTTTAAATATATTTATTTAATGATAATTTTTTTTGCAATATTCTAATAATCCTTCACAAGAATCTAATAATAAGTCAATAACATAATCAAACCCTGATTCTCCTCCAAAATAAGGATCAGGTACTTCTTTATCTTTAAATTTTGTGGTAAAATCACACATTAACTTAATTTTATCTTTATATTTTTTAGTACGATCAAGAGATAAAATATCAATATAATTAGACTTATCCATCGCTAAAATTAAATCATAATATTCAAGATCAAAATCTTCTATTTGTCTTGCTTTTCCTTTTAATTCTATCCCTCTTTTTTGGGCAGCCATTCTCATTCTTTTATCAGGAGATGCCCCGATATGGTATCTTGATGTACCAGCAGAATCACATTCAAAATTATCTGTTAAACCTTCTTTTTCGATTAAATAATTCATGATGTTTTCCGCTGAAGGCGATCGACAAATATTACCTAAACAAACAAAAAGTAACTTAGTTTTTCCCATTTTAAAATTAAATTATTTTACCTATTACTTATTACTTATTACTTATTTTTACATTCCGGGTAAACCTAAATTACCAGTTAAGGCTTCCATTTTTTCTCGCATAATTTCTGTAGATTTTTGGTGGGCATCTTTAACCGCTTCTGTTACAATTTCAGATAATTCCGAAGCAGTCTTAGTTAAGGCTTCGTCTTTGATTTCTACAGATTGAGGCTCTTGATTACCACTCACAATAACTACAACTAAACCATCAGCACTTTGCCCTTCAATACGCATAACTTCTAATTCTTTTTGTAAATTAGCCGCATCTTCTTGAATTTGTTGCGCTTTTTGAAAGGCATTGGCTAACTCTTTCATTTTACCTAAACCGAAACCGAATCCTTTTCCTTGATTATTCATACTTTTTATAGTGAATAGTTAATAATTAATAATTAATAATTGATAATGAATAGTTAATAGAAAATCAACAATAAAATAGTATTTATTTCTAATATAAACTATTACTTTAATTAATTGTTCATTGTCTATTGTCTATTGTCCATTGTTCATTGTATATTGTCAATTATTCATTGTAATGGGTTTTACTGCGGAAACCGAAAAGCCTTTTTTATTTAACTCTTCCGTTAATGCAAAATTATTTTGCACTCTATCTACAAATAATACTCCATTGAGATGATCTATTTCGTGTTGAATAACTCTCGATAATAATCCCATAGCTTTTATTTTCCGTTGTTTTCCATATTCATCTTTATAACTAACTTCAATGGTGCGAGGGCGAATAACTTCTAAAAATACTTGAGGAATACTTAAACAACCTTCTTCCATGACGCATAAATCTTTACTAATTCTTTTGATTTCGGGATTAATTAGAATCATGGGAGGAGTATCGGGGTTATCTGGTTGACAATCAACAATAATTATCTGTTTATTGATACCGATTTGAGGCGCGGCTAAACCAATTCCATTTTCACTATACATGGTTTGCAACATTTCTTTGGCTAATTCTCGGATACTATCATCTATTTTTGCTACTCTTTTAGCAGGTTGACGTAAAACTTTGTCTCCTAAATAGTGAATGTCTAGGGGAGGATTTTCTAATTTTTCTTTTTCTATAACTAGATTTTGATTCATAATTGAGTTTGATAAATTAACAATAAAATTTTTTATACTGAATAATAGGTAATAATAAAATATTAACTTGATTTTTGTACCCTTTGATCAATTAACATAGCAAATAGTAAACAAATTTTGCGTCTTTTTTTCCGTTTTTGCACACAAAGGCAAAATATTTAATAAGACAACATCATTCAACTCGCATGAATAAATTATCATGGAAGAATCACGCCAACGCCCTACTATTAAAGGTATTACCCAGCAAATAAAATCTTTTCCTCCCCCCAAAACAGAAGAGTCTATTTTACTCCGAATCTTAGTGCAAACTATGGTAATTGTGGGAATTATTGCCACAGATGTTGCCGCTAGGGGTGAATCAATGATGAGTTTTTGGGCGATTCCTTTAAGTATTTTAGGCGCTTTTATTAGTTGGCGAAGACGCAAGAAAAAAAATATCAGTCTTAAATTTGGTTTAGCGATCGCCATGATCATAGCATTAGTGATCTTTTTAGGCAACTTATTAGAAAGTTTATTTGATAATCGCTTAGTATTAGCAGAATTTTTAGTACAATTGCAAGTCTTACACAGCTTTGATTTACCCAGAAGAAAAGACTTAGGTTACTCCATGATAATTGGTTTAATCTTAATAGGAGTATCCGCTACATTATCCCAAACTTTAGCCTTCGCACCTTGGTTATTACTATTTTTATTCATCGCCATTCCCACCATGATATTAGATTATCGCTCCCGAATGGGATTAAAAACATGGGAAAGCGAATTTAAACACCATCAACGGGAAAAAAATCCCCAGAAAAAACAACAATGGTGGCAAAATTCCCCTTTATCTCCCAAAAAGTTAACTAGCTTTGTTTTAATTGTCATGGTTTTGGGGTTATCCTTATTTGCCATTCTGCCTCGTTATCAAGGTTATCAATTACAAACTTTTCCTGTAAATGCACCTGAAGGATTACAAAAAACTTTTCAACCTAACGACAAAGGTAGAGGCATTGTTAGCCCGGGTTATAATCCTGATGGTAGTCGTAACGGTGACGGAGACTTAATGGGAGATGGAGGCAGTGGAGACAATCCTGATAATTCCTATTATGGTTTTAACACCACAATCAATCAAAATTTACAAGGCGGTATTCTTCAGAAAAAAATCTTGTTGAGAATACGCTCTCAAGCACCCGGTTTTTGGAGAGTTTTAGCCTTTGACCATTATACTGGACAGGGGTGGAAAATTTCCAGAGAAGAAAAAACTATGGATATTAACCGTAATCCTTGGAATTATACCTTTAATTTGAATGTCCCTTTTACCAAAAGAGAAACTCGCAGAATTATTCAAACCTTTACCGTTGTTTCTGATTTACCCAATATTATTCCCATTTTAAACTATCCTCAATTCCTTTACTTTCCTACCGAACAAATTGCTGTAGATACTGAAGGTAGTTTGCGATCGCCATCAGGATTAATTGAGGGTTTAACCTATACCACAATATCACAAGTCCCCTATAGAAGTCAAGAAAATTTAAAACAAACAGGAAATAATTATCCCGAATCTATCACTAAATACTATTTAGAAATCTCACCATCAATCAAAGACAAAATCAAAGAAAAAGCCGAAGAATTATTAGCAAAATCTCCTCGCCCATTAACATCTAACTATGAAAAAGCCTTATATTTAGCCCAAGCTATCAAACAAAATTATCAAATTCAACCTAATATTCCTTTACTTAAAGAAGGAGAAGACTTAACTTTAGCATTCTTTCAAAATAAAGGAGGTTATCCAGATCACTTTGCTACAGTTTACACCATGATGTTGCGATCGCTTAATATTCCTTCTCGTTTAGTTGTCGGTTTTGCTAGTGGACAATTTAACCCTTTTACAGGTTATTATGTAGTACATAACACCGATGCCCATGCCTTAACGGAAGTTTACTTTCCTAACTATGGATGGCATTACTTTGATCCTTTACCCGGTCATGAAATTATACCACCATCCTTTGAAGATGACAACACTTTCGGAGTTTTAGGGCAATTATGGCATTGGGTTGCAAGTTGGTTGCCTTCTCCTATCACCAGCTTTATTACTATTTTATTTAGCAAGATATTTAATCTTATTACTAACCTTTTTAGTGCAAATTGGATAGTTAAACTATGGCAATTTTTAACAGGAAGTTTAGTCGGTATTTTAATGGGATTTTTAGGGTTAATTATTCTTACTTTTATTAGTTGGCTAGGGTGGAATTTTATGCAAAAAATATTATATCGTCTGAAATTAGCTAAACTTAACCCTACAGAAAAATTGTATCGAGAAATGTTAGATTTGTTAGCAGATAAAGGATATATCAAAAATCCAGCTCAAACTCCTTTAGAATATGCTCATACTTTAACCGAATTTTTAACCATCGAACAACTAGAAATTATCATGTTAATTACTAATAATTATTTACAATGGCGTTATGGTAATCTTCCTGTTAATTTAGACTATTTAAAATCACAATTTAGTTTACTTAATCAAAGTTTTTCTCATCAGCATAAGTTAACTATCAACGCAAAATAAAATAGATTGTGGGTTTTAAAATTAATAAAAATGCCTCTGTTACTTCTCTTCCTGATAAATTATTCCTTGAAAAAGGTATCAGGTATCAGGTATCAGCTATCAGGTATCAGCTATCAGGTGAATCAATCTATAACACAAATTTAATTGTTAATTATTATAATCCTTATAGTGCCAACTTTCTAACCTAACTACTATTGAATATTAATTTATCGTAACTACGGTAGAAGAGCAATAAAAATAATTAATAATCTTCGTTGTCTCTTCTCTCTTGTCTGAATGTCTTTGAAAGGTTAAATAGTTATATACTTTTATCTATTACTTCTAGCTTAAAAACCTTTATTCTTAGAGATTTCTCCTCTCTCCTCAATTAATCTAATATGCAACTTTTTAAATTCAATCACAAAAAAAATTTTATTTTTCCCTTGACTTTTCCTTTTTTTTTCGTAATAATAGAGATATAATCTTACAATAAAAACATCACTGTCTATGTTTAAAAAAGATAATATCTCTATTGTCTAAATAATAACACAAAAGTCAACGAGACACAAGGAAATTTTCCTTTTTTTTCAAATTTTTTAAATAATGAATTACAAAAGAAAGAAGAAAGAAAAAGAATCTAAGAAGAAAAAATATCTCTTATTCGATAAATAGGGCGTTTTTGGGATTCGTGATAAGTGCGCATAAGTAATTCTGCTAACAAGCCAAAGGAAAATAATTGCACCCCAGTTAAGATTAATAAGACACATAATATCAATAAAGGTCTAGCACCAATACTTTGATGAAAACCAAATTTAATAAAAGTGAGATAAATACCGATAAAAATGCCTAAAATAAGAGAAATTAAGCCAAAAAAGCCAAAAACGTGCATAGGGCGAGTGAGAAACTTTTTCATGAAAAACACAGTTAATAAATCCATTATGACTCGAAAAGTTCGTCCTAAACCATATTTACTTTTACCGAAACGTCTTGGATGATGATTAACAGGAATTTCGGTGATTTTTGCCCCTTCAATATAAGCTAAAGCTGGTAAAAAACGATGTAATTCACCATATAAATTAAGATCCGCAATTAACTCCTTGCGATATGCTTTAAGAGAGCATCCATAATCATGTAACTTTACTCCTGTGATTTTACCAATAATGATATTAGCGATTTTTGAGGGTAAAAGTCGAGTTAAAGCATCATCTTGACGATTTTTTCGCCAACCACTAACTAAATCATAGCCTTCCTCTAGCTTACTTAATAATAAGGGTATATCAGCAGGATCATTTTGTAAATCTCCGTCAAGGGTAATAATGACTTTTCCTGTTGCGGTTTCAAAACCAGCAGCCATAGCTGGAGTTTGCCCGTAATTTCGCCTTAGAATTACTGCTTTAACATAGAGATTTTTTTGCGCAATTTCTCTTAAAATATCAGTAGATTTATCTTGAGAGCCATCATCAACACAAATAATTTCATAAGTTAATTTAGTGTCTTTTAAACTGTTAGTAATAGCATCTATTAAAAGAGGTATATTTTCGGCTTCATTATAAATAGGAATAACTAGAGATAAATCCATGATAAGAATTGATAATTAACAATTAATAATTGATATTTTAAGATAAATAATGAGACTAATTACTTGCTTTTATCGTAGCATAAATTAAGAAAATTATTCCAATATTAATACACATATCAGCAATATTAAAAACAGGGAAATTGATTAAGCGAAAATCGAGAAAGTCAACAACATAGCCGAATAAAAATCTATCAATGCCATTACCTAAAGCACCTGCTAAAATAAAACCATAGGCTAATTGTTCAACTTTTGATAATTTTTCTCGCCAAGCAAAAATCATTAAGCCTAAGCTAACAAGTAAAGATAACCATCTTAGCCAACCTGCACCGCCTCGAAAAAAACTAAATGCGGCACCAGTATTTTGTACATAGGTTAAATGAAAAACTCCCTCCCATAAGGGAAAAGTTTCGCCAACATTTTGAAAATTTTTTGTGATTAAATATTTAGTAATTTGATCTAAAATTAAAGCAGTAATTGCTACTACCCAAAAGTAAAAATTTTTTTCATAAGTTTTTATCATTTTTCAATATTTTTAATAATAAGTTTTATAATTTAATTTATTTTTTATAGAGTAATAGTAAATAATTTGTGAGAATTTTGCCTTCCTAATCCGCCCAATTTTGGGGAAATTAACTTCTTATTTTTTTTACAACTAAAATAGTATTACTGTGTAATATAAATGTTAAGCAATGGGAAATAAAAGGTTTAGTTTTTAGAATTTCAGCTAATATTTAATACTGATTTGCTAATAGCTAATTACTTTAATTTAATAGCTATTTTAAATTAGTTAATAAAATAAAATAATTCTAAGAATAAAAGCTATCACTGATACAGCACAAATTAAAGCCAATTGAGCAAGAAAAGGAGTGATAGAATACCAGTTAATAGCATCCCATAAATAAGTATCACTTAAAACATTACCAAAGAAAGGAGTAATAAAAGTATAAAGAATAAGATAAACAATACCGCAAAGATGAATTACTAATAAACCTAAAAAAGCACTCATGGCAAATAATTCTAAGCGACGTTTTCCGGGTAAAACTAAAAACCCACATAACCAAGCACCGGGGATAAATCCTAAAATATAACCAAAACTAGGATACTGAAAATACTCAAAACTACCACCTTGATAAAAAATGGGTAACTTAAATAATCCCATAATAACGTAAGCAATTTGAGCATAAGCGGCAGCATTTTTTCCTCCTACTAATCCTGTAAAAAAAACTCCAGCTAATTGATAAGTAATACCGAGAGAAGATGGTTTTAAATTTTCTAAATCATTAGAAGTGGGTAAAACTACAAATACTTCAATAAAAGTACCAAAAATAGTCAACATTAAACCAATTAATGCGAAAAAAAATTCATTTATGGGGGATATTTTCTGCGGTGGTAAGCTGTTATTTTTCACAGTCTTAATAGGGTTAACAAAATAATTAAACAAGGGTGAAATAAGATGGACAATAGACGATGGACGATGGACGATGGACGATGGACGATGGACGATGGACGATGGACGATGGACAATTAACAATGAATAATTATTACGTTTCCTGTGATTAAATTCTTCACTATTGAACAATGGAATTAAAAAGGGAGGTTTTAAACTTTGAATGAAACCATTGTCAATTATCAATGATCAATTGTCAATTATCAACAATTTTAAAAAACTTTCGACTTATTTGGGAATCTCCAGTTGTAATACCTTGACAATTTGTTTTGGAAATATTTTTTTGGAAATAGAAAGATAACAGTAAATAATCTTACAGTGTATTGTGTCTAATAGCCAAAGTAATCAATCCTTGTTGTCCTAATAAAATTTCTCGTAATAGACTAAAAATACCTAGCCAAACTATGGGAGTAATATCAATGCCGCCTAAAGGAGGAATTAATTTACGAGTAAAAAGTAAAAAAGGTTCTGTGGGAATATAAGCTAATTTATAAGGAAATTGTGTGAGATTAACGTTGGGATACCAAGTTAAAATAATCCGAAAAATAAATAAAATCGTCATGATGAAAAATAAAATACCTAGAATGATACTGGCGATAATTCCTATATTCATAAATTAGTTACTTTTGTTGGTCTTATATAACAATCTATTGTATTGTAAAATGATATTAATAATTTTTAGTAAGCACAAGGTAAAAAAATATTATGACTCCTTCTTTAGCTAATTTTCTCTGGAGTTTGGTTTGGGGTACCGCTATTGTTGTTATTCCTGCCACTGTGGGTTTAATTCTCGTCAGTCAAGCAGATAAAATTCGTCGTTAAGCGATTCTATTTTATTTAGTTATTGCACTGTTTCAGGTGGATAAATACTGATTAAACTCATAATTCTAGTATTTTTTCCACCTATTAAAAAGTAATCAATTCAACTATTTATTGACTTCAAAAACTATCAATGATGGCATTGAAAAAATCTCGTTAAGATAGATAAAAATATAGCAGTTTAGGTTTTAGTAATGGTTAATTTTGGTTTTAACTCCGCTAGTCTTCTGGGCATTTTATTAGCCTTAGCTGGGGGTGGGTTATATTTAATGCGTTCTTTACGTCCTGAAGTATCTAGGGATCATGATATATTTTTCGCTGCCGTTGGTTTACTTTGTGGTGGGATTTTACTCTGGCACGGTTGGCGTTTAGATCCGATTCTTCAGTTTAGTCAATTACTGTTAGCTGGTTCGGCAATTTTTTTCGCCATTGAAAGTGTCCGTTTAAGAGGAGTTACCACAGATCAAGGGCGAGGACGTTCATCGGCTTATGTAGATAGCGATCGCCCGGTTAGTCGGGTTTATCGGGCAGAATTAGACGAAGTAAGGGGTTATGAGGAGGATTATGAAGAGGAAGAAGTTCCCCGTCGCCGTCTTCAAGGTACACCAAATAAATCAAGTTCTCGTCGTACTAGCTATGAAGAAGAATCCCCCCGTCCTCGTCGTACTCGACCTAATCAAGAACCGAATGCTAGTCGTAGTCGTAATAATTCATCTCCGTCCAGACGTAGTCGTTATGAAGATGAACCAAGAAATACACCAGATCATTGGGAAGATGATTCCTCTTTATCCAGAAGTAGTGCAAAAAGAAGTACTAGACCATCAGATACTTCCTCTTCAAGAAGAATCCCTAAACGTCGTCCAAAATCTGCTGGTGATATAGTTTCTAATGTTGGTACAGAGTATGTAGATTATCAACCTTTAGATAATGATGAATATGACAATCCTCAAAATCCAAAAAACCCTGATAATTTTGATTACTAAAACTTGATTCTTTTTTTGATTCGCAATTTTTCAACCTTGAAGTTACTTTTTGTTTTAGTTATTTTTTCCTGTAGTTTTATAATTAGTGGTTGTACCCCTAAAAATTTATCTCTTTCATCTACCTCGATGAATAGTCGATATAACGATGAACAACCTGCCTTAAGCGGTGATGGCCGTTGGTTAGCAATGGTATCAAATCGTTATGGTCGTAGAGAAGTTTTATTATATGATCTACAGGAACAGTCTTTTGTGGAATTGCCGAATTTGACTTTAGGTAATGCCATTACTGATAGTCCTAGTCTTAGTCGTACGGGAAGATATATTGCCTATATTTCTAGTATTCAAGGAAGACCAGATATTTTTCTTTATGATAGAGTGACAAAGCAAACTCAGTTACTAACTCAAGGTTATCGTAGTTGGTTGAGAAATCCTCGTATTAGTCCTGATGGTCGTTATGTCGTTTTTGAAACTGCCCGTCGAGCTCAATGGGATATAGAAGTTATTGATTTAGGCCCCACCATAGAACTAGATCAGTTAGACGGCATTGTTAATACTGAAGATCCAACAATAAATAAGTAAAATTTACTAAATAATTAGTTAAACACATTATTTATCTGTATTTCTCCCCATTTCCTCCTAACTCCTAATTCGTAATTGTCCACAGGCGGCATCAGCTTCTAAACCACGAGAATAACGCACACTAACAGCGATATTTTCTTGTTTTAATTGGTTTAAAAAGTCATTAACTCTTTCTTTGGATGGCCGTTGATAATCTGCTTCGGAAATAGGGTTATAAGGAATTAAATTAACATGGGTTTGAAAACCCCGTAAATGTTGTGCTAATTCTTTGGCATGATGAGGTAAATCGTTAACTCCAGCTAGTAAAATATATTCAAATGTCACCCTTCTCCCCGTGATTTTTACATATTCTCGACATTCTTTTAATAATTGAGAAAGGGGATAATGATTCGCACTAGGAATGAGTTTTTCTCTTACTTCCTGATTTGAGGCGTGAAGACTCACTGCAAAGGTTATTTGTAGTTGATGGTGTGCTAATTCTAAAATTTTTTGGGGCAATCCGACAGTGGATATTGTCAGGGATCTTTGACCAATACCAATGTCTTCATTAATAGTTTTTACCGCTTTAATCACTTCAGGTAAATTCAATAACGGTTCACCCATACCCATAAATACTACATTAGAAACTCTTTCACCAAACTCTTTTTGTACTGTCAAAATTTGATCAATAATTTCATGGGCTTTAAGATTACGGGTAAAACCTCCTTTACCAGTGGCACAAAAATCACAACCCATAATGCAACCTACTTGAGAAGAAACACACACCGTTAATCTTTTACTGGTAGGAATACCCACGGCTTCAATAATTAAACCATCAGCTAATTTGAGCAAATATTTTCGAGTTTGATCGGGGGCAATACTACAATAGTTAATCTGCGATCGCCCAATAATATTATTATCTTGACTTTCACGCCATTTTTGAGGAAAAACGGTCATATCTTGCCAAGAATTAGCACCCTTTTCATATAACCATTGATAAAGCTGTTTTCCTCGATAAGAAGGTTGCCCTTGTTGGGTAATCCATTGCGTTAACTCTGGTAAAGATTTTCCTAATAAAACTTCTTGGGTGGACATAATGATGATAATTTTGGGTATGGAGATGATTTTCTTAAACTGACAACCAATCTTTATCTTTTTTGGATAGTTGATCTAGTAATGATAAATGATTTTCACTAGCAAATTGCGGTAAAATTTCCTTAATAAAGGCTTCCGATGCTTTAGAGCGATAACGATTAGAATTGACTATGACGGATAAAGTACGTCGAATTTCTATATTTTGAATATGCGCTCGATGAATAATACCCATTTTTAATTCTTTTTCAATGGCGGTAATAGACACAAAAGCCGCACCTAAACCAGACTGTACCGCATTTTTGATAGCTTCAATAGAATTTAATTCCATTTCTATTTTTAATTCACTGGTATTAATTTCGCAACGAGTTAAAACTTGATCTAACACCTTTCGGATGGTAGATTGAGAGTCTAAAGTGATATAACTAAGTTGATATAAATCTTCCTTAGCGATGGTTTCTTGTTCGGCAAGAGGATGATTAGGTGGTAAAATTAATGCTAGTTCATCTTCTGCGTAAGGAATTATTTGCAGTACTTCTTGTAACTCCATAGGAACTTCTCCGCCAATAATAGCTAAGTCAACTTGCCCGTTGGCTACAGCCCAAGATGTGCGTCGGGTTGAATGTACTTGTAGCTGAACAGAAACATAAGGATATTTTTGATGAAATAAACCAATCATTCTCGGCAGTAAATAAGTTCCTGTAGTTTGAGATGCTCCAACAATTAATGTTCCTCCTTGAAGATTTTGTAAGTCTTCTATGGCACGACAAGTTTCTTGACACAGGGTAATAATTTTTTCTCCATAGGTAAGTAATAAATTACCTGCTTCTGTCAGTTGCGCTTTTCTTCCTCCTCGATCAAATAATGGTACTGCTAATTGTTTTTCTAGGTTTTGAATTTGTAAACTAATGGCAGGTTGAGAAACAAATAGACTATCGGCGGCACGTTTAAAGCTACCTTCATCGGCAATGGCTTTTAAAATCCGTAATTGATCGAGGGAGAATGGTATATCTGACATATTTTTTGAATATATAATAGTGATAATTTTGTGATCAAGTTTTAAAAAGATGATAATTAGACTCAAACAATATAGGGATCAATTTTTAACCTGATAATTGATAAGATCTAATTTAACAATAAAATAAGTATTAATTATATTTCTACTCCCTAAGTATAAACTTTATGCACCACTTTTTAATGGCTGAATTTTCTCTTAATTTTTTAACTTCTAACCTTCCTGATTGGTTAACCCCTAGTCATTTTATCATGGTGGGTTTATTACTTTTATTTGCCATTGCCCATAGTGGTTTAGCAGCCTTAAGAGTGTGGGGAGAGTCAAAAATTGGTGCAAGATTGTATCGAGTTTTATTCGCTTTAGTCAGTATCCCTTTAGCCACTGTTTTGGTTATTTATTTTTTTAATCATCGTTATGAAGGTTTAGTGCTATGGCAACTACAAGATATTTATGGGGTTAAAACTACGGTGTGGATTTTATCTTTTATTTCTTTTATTTTTCTTTATCCCGCCACTTTTAATTTACTCGAAATTGCTGCAGTGGTTAAACCAGAAGTACATCTTTATGAAACGGGAATTATTCGTATTTCTCGTCACCCTCAAATGGTAGGACAAGTTATTTGGTGTATTGCTCATAGTCTTTGGTTAGGTACTACTTTTACCCTTGTAACTTCTTTTGGTTTAATTGCTCATCATCTTTTTGCTGTGTGGCATGGCGATCGCCGTCTAACAAAACGTTATGGAGAATCATTTTTAAAAGTCAAGGAAAGAACATCAGTGATACCAATGTTAGCAATAATACAAGGAAAACAAACCTTGGAGGTGAAAGAATTTTTTAAATTATCTTATATAGGGGTAACGGGATTCATATTACTATTTTGGTGGTTACATCCTTGGTTAATGGTGGCGACAAGTAGAGTAAATTTTTAAAAATTAGTAGATGAAATTTGACTCTTTCTTGCAAAATATAGTAAAGGGATCAATGATAGATAAGATAAAATCAACTTTTTCAAGGTATAATTATCTTTTCAGACTCCATTTAAAACCGTCATTTTTAAGATAAATCTTTTTACATAACATGATTACCATCAATCAAGAAACTTTCCGTCAAGAGGTTTTAGAATATCCTCACACAGTGTTAGTAAATTTTTGGGCTCCTTGGTGTGGTTTATGCCTTATGCTTAATCCGATATTGAATAAATTAGAGTCTGAATGGCAGGGGGAATTAAAAATAATCAGTATAAATGCTGATCAAAATTTGAAACTTGCTAATAGTTACCGTTTACGAAATTTACCGACAATTTTAATTCTTCGTAGAGGAGAAGTGATTCATCGATTAGAGGGTTTTCAGAATCGAGAAGATTTATATAATACCATGAGTAAAATCATGTTAAATTCCGTACCTAAATCAGCGTAAATAATTAAAAATTTAGGAATTACGACTTATTCAATGATTGCAATTTATCCGGGGAGTTTTGATCCTATCACATTAGGACATTTAGATTTAATTAATCGTAGTAGTATTTTATTTGATCAAATAATTGTAGCAGTATTAAAAAACCCTAATAAAAAACCTCTTTTTACCATTGAAAAAAGAATTCAACAAATTAAAGATTGTACAAAAAATATTAGTAACGTGGAGGTAGATAGTTTTAGTGGTTTAACAGTAGAATACGCCAAAATGAAACAGGCAGGTGTTTTATTACGAGGATTGCGAGTTATGTCTGATTTTGAACAAGAATTACAAATGGCACATATCAATAAAACTTTAGAAAACAAAATTGAAACAATATTTTTAGCAACGAATACAGAGTTGAGTTTTATTAGCAGTAGTGTTGTCAAAGAAATCGCTAAATTCGGCGGTAGCGTTGAGCATCTTGTAACGCCTAATATTGCTCAAGATTTATATTCAATTAACAATTATTCTTGCCCCTAAATCCTTAATTATTAGGAAGGTTTCGGGTGTCAGGTGTCAGGTGTCAGGTGTCAAAAAATGAGTTTATAGATTATTCAATATTCTTCCTAACTTCTATCTCCCATCTCCTAACTCCTATCTCCTAACCCCTAACTCCTAACTCCTAACTCCTAACTCCTATTTATCATCAACTAGCACGTTTATAGGCTTCGTCTAACACTTCTGATAAAGTAGGATGGGCATGAATATTAAAAGCTAATTGATGTACTGATTCACGGTTAGCGATGGCATTTGCCGCTTCTTGAATTAAGTCTGAAGCATGAATCCCGATGATATGGACACCGAGTAACTCACCTGTATCTTTGCGATAAATAATCTTAGCGATACCATCAGTTTCTTTCTCTGCTAATGCCTTAGAATTGCCTTTAAAATAGGTTTTAACCGTTGTTATCTCAAAACCGACCTTTTCACCTAATTCTTTCGCTTGAGGCTCATTTAAACCTACATAACTAATTTCTGGATGAGTGAAAGCGGCGGCTGGAATACTACGATAATCGATAGTTTTATCATTACCGCACATATTTTCTACAGCAATTATACCTTGTCCTGATGCGGCATGAGCTAACATCATTTTACCGTTAGCATCACCTACTGCCCAAAGATGAGGAACAATTTCACCATCTTTTAATACCTGCATTTTATCGTTGACAGGGATAAAGCCTCTTTCGGTTTCAATGCCAAGGTTTTCTAAGCCGAGATTTTTTGTGGCTGGAATTCTTCCTGTTGCCACTAAACAAGCATCAACTTCTAATATTTCTACTATTTCTTTAGTTTTAGCATCGGTTAACTCAATGGTGACAGGATTTCCGGGGGTAATTTTAGTAGCGAAAACTCCCGTATAGGTTTCGATGTCACGACTATTGATTAAAACTTTTTCCGCAATTTTAGCAATATCTGGGTCAAAAGTTGGCATTAATTTATCTAAGGCTTCAATCATGGTAATTTCACTACCCAAGGCGGTATAAACATCAGCAAATTCTAAACCAATGTAACCACTACCAATAATGGCTATCCATTGAGGTAAAGATTCTAATTTCACCGCTTGATCGCTAGTATAAACGGTTTTACCGTCCACTTCAACGCCTCTGGGTACAAAAGGAGTTGAACCAGGGCATAACATAATATCTTTCGCTGTAAATACTTTCTCACCGTTATCGGTGATTACGCCGACTTTTTGAGTTGCTAAAATTTTTCCCCAGCCTTTAATAATATCAACTTTGAGACGAGTTAAACTATTAGTTAAATCTGATTGAATTTTACTGACTAAATTGTTAGCATGATCTGCAATGAGTTTTCTATCAAAACTAACACCACCAACATTAACTCCCATACTTTCTAAATGCTCATGATGGGATAATTCTCTTACTTTACCTGATGCTGCCAATAAGGCTTTAGAAGGAATACAACCACGATTAACACAAGTGCCACCCATATCACCTGCTTCAATGATAGCGACTTTCAATCCCATTTTAACACCATGAAGGGCAGCACCATGACCGCCAACACCTGCACCAATAATAATTAAATCATAATCAAACTTTTGAGTCATAATATTTCTACTTAAGGAATTTTTTAGATCAAGACAACCTTTCTATTTTAAAGTCCAAAGGATATAAATCAAAAAAAATAACGAGTATAAAGTTTAATTCATAAATATTTTTTTGTCTTCTAATTTTATCCCTATTTTCCACTTTGGCTATTTTGATTTTTTAGAGATTGTTTTTTAAAGATTTTTGAATATTTTTTAACTTATCTTTACTATTAATGGGCTCTCGTGGTTTAGGTAATTCATTATTAGGCCAATTTTTTATGTCACTACAAACACAATCAGCATCTTGTATTCCTAATTGTATAATTGGTACTGGCATTGCACAACGAGCGCAATTACTTATTTCCCATTTTGATGATAATAGTTGTTGAATAGTCTGTTTTGTACCTTCTAAATAACAATCTCCTGTTTTTTTATCCGCTACTAATTCCCAGCATTGTTCAAATTCTATACTATAGCCCTCGCCACAGATAATTTTAGAAGGCAATAAAGACAGATTACGACTAGGAATCA
The DNA here is from genome assembly GCF_041753295.1 of Geminocystis sp. Lineage (NCBI taxonomy): Bacteria > Bacillati > Cyanobacteriota > Cyanophyceae > Chroococcales > Geminocystaceae > Geminocystis > Geminocystis sp. The sequence goes on along the minus strand of NZ_JBGSUU010000066.1, from coordinate 8,697 downwards.
AAATTTTTTTCCCTAGTTGAAGCCAATATGCTAGATATTTTTTCACCTCTGTCGCTGATGCCATAAAAATAAACAAAGATTGAAGTTTTATTCATCCTAGCAAGTTTGGGTTAAAATCTTCAAATAATCTAAAGATTTGCCCTGGAGGAATGGAGTATAATAATAAGTAAAGGAGGCCTAGTACATCAAAACAAAATACTAGATCATAACTTATGGTTAATGTCACAGAAAAAACCACCATTAAAGCTAAACAAGACACTTCAAATATAGCTTGGCAAGGTTTTATTCTCGGTAAATGGACAACGGAAATTAATGTCAGAGATTTTATTCAAAAAAATTATACACCCTATGATGGCGATGAATCTTTTTTGACAGAAGCGACTTCTATGACTAATAATTTATGGACAGAAGTTAAATTATTAATGAAAGAAGAAAGGGAAAAAGGCGTTTTAGATGTGGAAACCAAAATTCCTTCTACTATTACGGCTTATTCTGCAGGTTATATTAATCAAGATTTAGAAAAAATTGTTGGTTTACAAACCGATAAACCGCTTAAACGAGGAATTATGCCTTTTGGTGGCATCCGAGTTGTAGCTACATCCTTGAAATCTTACGGTTATGAAATCAATCCTGAAACGGAAGAAATTTTCACTAAATATCGTAAAACTCATAATGATGGTGTTTTTTCTGCTTATACTACCGACATGAAAAAAGCACGTAAATCTGGCATTATTACTGGTTTACCTGATGCTTATGGTAGAGGGCGTATTATTGGTGATTATCGTCGAGTGGCTTTATATGGCGTTGATTTTCTCATTAAAGATAAACAAGCGCAATTAATTTCTCTGGAGAATGATGTTATCGACGAGGATATAATTCGCCTTCGGGAAGAAATTACCGAGCAAATTAAAGCCTTAAATGAGTTAAAAGAAATGGCTTTGAGTTATGGTTTTGACATCAGTCAACCTGCTAATAATGCTCAAGAAGCAGTGCAATGGACTTATTTTGCTTATCTTGCCGCCATTAAAGAACAAAATGGAGCAGCAATGTCTCTTGGTCGTGTTTCAAATTTCCTTGATGTTTATTTTGAAAGAGATTTACATAACGGCGTTATTACTGAAACTCAAGCCCAAGAATTGATAGATCAATTTGTAATCAAGTTGCGGATGGTTCGTTTTTTACGAGCACCTGAGTATAATCAACTATTTTCAGGTGATCCTGTTTGGGTTACAGAAGTCCTCGGCGGTATGAGTGCTGATGGAAAAGCGTTAGTAACTAAAAATAGTTTCCGCTTTTTACACACATTATACACCCTAGGAGCTGCACCAGAACCAAATTTAACGGTATTATGGTCGGAAAGATTACCTGTTAGTTTTAAACGTTATTGTGCGAAAGTTTCTATTGATACAAGCTCGATTCAATACGAAAATGATGATTTAATGCGCCCCGATTATGGTGATGATTATGCCATCGCTTGTTGTGTTTCCGTCATGAAAATCGGTAAACAAATGCAGTTTTTCGGTGCAAGGGTAAACTTAGCTAAAGCCTTGTTATATGCTATTAACGGTGGTATTGATGAGTATAGTGGTGTACAAGTCGCACCTCATTATATTCCTATTACCTCAGAATATCTTGAATATGAGGAAGTAACCGCTAAGTTAGATGTTTTGATGGAGTGGTTAGCAAAATTATATGTAAATACCCTCAATGTCATTCACTATATGCACGACAAATATAGTTATGAACGCATCGAAATGGCTTTACATGATCGAGATGTTTACCGTACAATGGCTTGTGGTATTGCTGGTTTATCGGTAGTTGCTGATGCTTTATCTGCTATTAAGTATAGTCGAGTAAAAGTAATTCGTAATGATAATGGTTTAGCTGTAGATTATCAAGTAGAGGGAGATTATCCTAAATTTGGTAATAATGATGATTGTGTGGATACCATTGCTTGTGAATTAGTCAAAAAATTCATGAATGAAATTCGTAAACATAAAACTTATCGTAATGCTACCCCTACTCAGTCTATTTTAACCATTACTTCTAACGTGGTTTATGGCAAAAAAACTGGTAGTACGCCTGATGGACGTAAAGCTGGTGATCCTTTTGCACCGGGTGCTAACCCTATGCACGGGCGGGATACAAAAGGGGCGATCGCATCTATGGAATCTGTGGCAAAATTACCTTACGAGCACGCTCAAGATGGTATATCATATACTTTCTCCATTGTGCCAAATGCTTTAGGTAAAACCCCAGAAGCACGAATTAATAACCTAGCAGGAATGTTAGATGGTTATTTTCACGATACAGGACATCATATTAATGTTAACGTTTTTAACCGAGAAACCTTATTAGATGCCATGGATCATCCAGAACAATATCCACAATTAACCATTCGTGTTTCAGGTTATGCGGTAAACTTCATAAAACTAACCAGAGAGCAACAGTTAGATGTAGTTAATCGTACTTTCCACGCACAATTATAAGAGGAGATAGGAGATAGGAGATAGGAGATAGGAGATAGGAGATAGGAGACAGGAGTTAGGAGTTAGGAGTTAGGAGTTAGGAGTTAGGAGAGAGAAAGGAAACGGGGGATTAAGAAGAATATTGAATAATCTATAAACTCATTATTTAAAACCTGACACCTGACACCTACTCTTAAATTAGAGGTATTTCTTCTACTTCTGGTAATTGATTTAAAGAAAAACGAGAAGATTGCATTGTGCCAGATAAACGTTTTAATAAGTCTGGGCGAGAATCGTGTAATAAGTAAATAATTTCATCGCCAATTGTCCATTCTTCTCCTGCGGTTAATATTTCTAATTTGCCTTTTCTTTTCATTAATAAAGGTAATAATTCACCACTATTAATCATAGTTTGTAAATGAATTTGTTGTAAATCTAGGGTATTGGATTTAATAATAGTTTTACCTAACTTAAATTGTCCATCTAGGAGATATTGATTCCATGTTTTGAGGGAAAATTCAGCGACAAAAGCCTGATTAATTTTTTGTTTATTGGTTTTAAGATTATTTTCTTCATTATTGTTGGGGAATATAGCTAAAACTTTTGGAGGAGAAAATTCTTCTAATGCCCTTTGTGCAATCATTAAATTAACATCTCCGTTGCTTGTAAGGGTAATTAAAGTACCCATAGAGTCGATTTGAGCTTCTTCTAATAGTTGAGGATCTAACGCACTACTTATAAATACAGGCAAGTTGTCTTCTTTGGCTTTTTCACAGGCTAATTTATCTGTATCAATTAATACGACAGTTTCTCCTTGAGCTTGAAATAATTTACCAATTAATCGCCCTAAAGGATTACAGCCAACAATCATTACCCCTGTAGCTTGGGCGGAGGTTATTTTCAACAGATTCGCTACTTTACCAGCGCTTAAACCTTGAATAAATACTGTCATCATAATGGTAAGGAAAACTAATCCTTTGATGGAATCACCACCATTAATGCCATTTTGGGTGAGTAAAATGGAGAATAAAGAAGCCACGGAAGCAGAAACTATGCCACGGGGTGCAATCCAAGCTAAAAAGCATTTTTGTCGCCAATTCATGCCATTTCCCCAAGTACAAATTAAGATACTTAAAGGGCGAATGAGTAACATTAAAATTAATACTGTTAAAACACTTCGCCAACCAAGGGCAAAAATACTGGCAATAGATAAATCTGCGGCTAAAAGAATAAATAAAACAGAAACTCCTAATACGGTTAATTGTCCTTTAAAACGTAATAATAATCTTTCTTCTGGAATACCAAAGGCTCTTAAAACGATACCTGCGATTACCGTTGCCATTAATCCTGATTCGCTAATAATGGTTTGTGATAGTCCAAATGTACCCCAAACTCCTGCTAATACCACTAAATTTTTTAAATCATCGGCAACAAAATTGGCTTTTTTCTGAAATGTGCCTAGTAGCCAACCACTAACTCCACCAATAATAGCACCGACTCCTAAGCGAAATAATAACCCTGAGATAATTTCTAAGGAATTAGGAGATTGATTGAGAATGGTATCTAATACTACGACTGCTAAAATTGCCCCTACAGGATCGATTAAAACTCCTTCACTTTCTAACAATGTTGCAACTCTTCTATCTACTGCTACCTGTTTTAAAAGTGGACCTACGACTGTCGGCCCTGTTACTACCACTAAGGAGGCGTATAAAAAAGCTATTTGCCAAGGAAATTCTGCTAACCAATGGGCAGCCATTCCTCCGCCTAAAAAGGTGATTAATGTACCGATGGTAACTAAATTACGGATACTTCCTGAAACTTGCCCTAATTCTTTTAATTCTAGGTTTAATCCTCCTTCAAAAAGAATAATTGCCACAGCTAAAGCCACTAAAACTTCTAAACCAACTCCTAATAATTCTGGATGTAATATTTCTAACCCATCTCTACCTAAAGCAACACCAAAGATTAGCAAAAAAACTATGCTTGGTATTTTTAGATATTCTCCTAATACTTGAGCGCTAATTCCTGCTACAACGGTTATGATAATCTGTATGGTAAGAGCAGACGATTCATCCATGATAATTTTTTTATCTAATTTAAAAGGTTTAAAGGCATCACAAATCAGTAGTTATTCATTATCAATTATCAATTCTCAATTATCAACTTAAAATATATGTTATCCCATTAACTAATAGAAGATTATCAATTATCGATTATCACATTATGAATCGTCATCTTTTTACATCAGATATTCCTAAATATAGGGTAAAATCTCAAGAGCGTTGGTTAGAGTTTTTTTCTTTTTTTAGTCTTTTTATTGCTGCGATAATTTTATACTCTTTTCATTTAGGTGATTTACCTTTAAGAGATTGGGATGAGGGTACTTTTGCTCAGGTTGCTAAGGAAATTTATCAATCTTCTTTTTCAGATTTACATTGGCTTTTTCCTACTATTTGGAATGAACCATATTTCAATAAACCTCCTTTAATTCATAGTTTGACGGCTTTAGTCTATAGTTTTGGTGGCATTAATGAATTTACTACTCGTATTGTGGGCGCTTCTTTAACGGCTTTATCTGTGCCTTTGCTTTATTCTTTAACTAGGGAGTTATTTTTACCCCGCTATTATGGCATCTTTTCGGCTTTAGTTTATCTTACTACCATGCCTGTGGTTCGTCACGGAAGATTAGCAATGCTTGATGGTGCGGTATTATGTTTTCAAATTTTATTGATGTTATGTATTTTAAAAGCTAGACGAGATTTACGTTGGTGTTTACCAGCTGGTTTGAGTTTTGCTTTAATTTGCCTTAGTAAAGGTTGGCTGATGGGTATTTTATTTATTGCTATTACTTTTTTATTCTTATTTTGGGATACTCCTCGATTAGTTTCTTCAGTTTATTTGTGGATAGGTTTACTTTTAGGTGCTTTTCCTGTGGTGGCGTGGCAATGGGCTCAATATCAATATTATGGTGAAGATTTTATTAATACATCTATTAAAAATCAATCGGTAAATCGTGTTTTTACCGCCGTAGAAGGCCATCAAGGACCGATTTGGTATTATTTGTTAGAATTGTTAAAATATCCCCATCCTTGGCTTTTTATCTCTATTTCAGGCTTGGCGATCGCATGGCAGAAACGTAATTGGAGTTGGGCAAAATTTATTATCGTCTGGAGTGGTGCTTATTTACTAGCTATTTCCATAATGGGAACAAAGTTACCTTGGTATATCATGCCGATATATCCAGTATTATCCATAGCGGCGGGAGTAGCCTTAGGAAAAATAAAATCTTTACCGTCTTTTAAATCTTATCCTCCTTTATGGAAAGAGTTTTTTCTTTTGTTAAGTATTGCCATAACGGGGGGATTTTTCTATTTTCTTTTAACTCAACCATATAACCAAAATCTTTTAACGGTTTTAGGATTATTATTAATTACTTTTTCCGTCACCACAATTCTTTTATTCAAAAAAGATCAACAATTTATTCCTGTGTTATTTTGGGGAATGTATGTGTCTTTAATGGTGTTTTTTAGTTCTGATTATTGGTTATGGGAATTAAACGAAGCATACCCAGTAAAACCCGTAGCCGCCATAGTTAAAAAAGAAGTTAAATTTAAGGAAAATGTTTATATTTCTTTTGATTACGAACGACCTTCGATGAATTTTTATAGTGAACATCAAGTGATACCTGCTAACCTAGAAGAAATGCAAAATTTAATTAAATCTTCTTCCTATTTATTAGTAAACCCAGAAACTTTATCTCAACTTAATTTAATCGAAAAAAATAATAATTATTGCCCCATGGGAGAAAATTCTAGTGATTTATCTCATTGTTTTGAAAATATATTTATCCCTGAATCCCAATTTATTTTATTAAAACCAATGCAATGAATTCTCATCATTTGTTCAAATATTTTCAAAAAAAAGAATTAATTACCCTCAAAAAGTCTAAGGTAAAAAATTTTATTATTAGTTTATTATGGTTTATATTTTGGATGTTAATTTATGCTATTTGTGCTTTTATTCAACCAGAATTAATCTTTTTGCCTATGGCATTAAATTTACCTTTAGCTAGTTTCTTTTGTCTAGGAATAATTATTGAATCATTATCAATTTATTTTTTCAATTATGATCAATCTTATGATTTAATCGCAAAACTAATGGTAATTTTATTTACTTATTCTTTAAATTATCTTTATCGTCAAGTTATTTTTCCAGAAACAAAATCTATTAAACTCAAAATTAAATCAAGAATTAAAGAATTTTTTATTTGGTTAATTCCAAGCATCATTATTATTTTAATTGTGGGAAAAGTAACGAATAGTTAGAGTACAAAAATAAAAGAATCATCAAAGAGAAGGTTAAACTTTACCATAGAAAAATGTTTTGACCCCTCATTTTGGTAAGATTGACATTAAGCTGATATTTTGTTGCTTCACCGATAAGATTTATGTGGTGAAAACTTGACATGATAAGCATTTTAAGACAAACTTTACTTTAATTTCATAAAATCAGGAGTATATTAAGGATATGAGAAATTCAAAAGCTGTAAAAACTTTTGCTAATAATCTTTCTGTGGATGAACGTCGTTTCTTATTTGAAGTGACAGGTATTGCACAACAAGGAGATAACAACTTAGATTATCCCATTCGTCAAAGCGGTAATACTTTTATTGCTGTATCTTATTCTCGTATGAATTACGAAATGAATCGCATTAACCGTTTAGGTGGCAACATTATTAATATTTCCCCTATTGGTGTTGTTACTCCTTTAGTTGCGGCGACTCAAACTGAAGGTTAAAACAAAAGGAGTTATTTAGTTAATGAAAAAATTTCAAACAGTCAAAACTTTTGCTAACAATTCTAATATAGAAGAACGTCGTTTTCTCTTTGAGGTTGTTGGTATTGCAAACCAAGGAAGCAATAACTTAGACTATTCTATCCGAAATAGTGGCAGTAGTTTTATTGCAGTGCCTTATGCTCGGATGAATCAAGAAATGAATCGGATTAATCGTCTAGGGGGGAAAATTATTAAAATTACTCCTATGGGCGTTAATACTCCTATTCCTCCTAATAGTCTCAGTTATAGTTCTGATTTTACTCCAAATCCTGAACCTATGACTCAAGCTAAATCCCATCAACCTGTTAAAGTACCAGTAAATATTTATCGCCCTAATAATCCTTTTGTGGGTAAATGTTTAGAAAACTATCAATTAGTCGCCGAAGGTGGTAGCGGTACTGTACGTCATTTGACTTTCGATCTTTCTGGTGGTGATTTACACTATTTAGAAGGGCAAAGTATTGGTATTATACCTCCAGGCACTGATGATAAAGGTAAGCCTAATAAATTACGTCTTTATTCCATCGCTTCTACTCGTCATGGCGATCGCCTAGATGGTAAAACCGTCTCCTTGTGTGTGCGTCAATTAGAGTATAAAAATGAAGCAGGGGAAACGGTAAAAGGTGTTTGCTCTACTTATCTATGTAACTTAGATGAAGGTGCAGATATAGCCATAACTGGTCCTGTAGGTAAAGAAATGTTATTACCTCAAGAGGAAGATGCAACTATTATCATGTTAGCCACAGGTACGGGTATTGCTCCTTTCCGTGCGTTTTTATGGCGTATGTTTAAAGAAAGAGAGAAAAATCCTGATTACCAATTCAAAGGTTTAGCATGGTTAATTTTTGGTATTCCTTACACCGAGAATATTCTCTATAAAGAAGATTTAGAGAAAATGGCGGCAGAATATCCTGATAATTTCCGTTTAACTTATGCTATCAGTCGTGAACAAAGTACTGCCGATGGTGGTAAAGTTTATGTTCAAAGTCGTGTTAGTGAATATGCAGACGAAATGTTTGAGTTAATTCAAAAACCGAATACTCATGTTTATATGTGTGGTTTAAAAGGAATGGAGCCACCAATTTCCGAAACTTTCACCGCCGAAGCCGAAAAAAGAGGTATGAAGTGGGATGAGATGCGCAAACAAATGAAAAAAGAAGAACGTTGGCACGTTGAAGTGTATTAATTATCTTGTTTTTTACCCCCTTTTGGGGGATTTTTTTTTGCTCAAAAATTATTCATTAGTAAGTAGGGTTTGCTGAATAAATCAGAAAGCTATTAAAATCAAGGCTTGGGGCATCGTTAAGTTAATAAAAAAGTGCGTAGTTTTAGGCATTTTTGCTCAAAAAACAGGGTAGTATTATACAGTTACAAGCTCTAATTTCAAAAA
>NZ_JBGSUU010000065.1:0-22349 GCF_041753295.1 Geminocystis sp. | reverse complement strand
AAAGATGATTTTGCTTTCCTTTTTTAATTCCATTTTTGTGAATATGTTTAGACCCGCACTCTGGACATTGTATCATTTTTTTATTTTTGATAATTTGACCCCTTTATCTAAAAATCATACCTTAATTCAGCAACGCCCTTTTATTTTCAATAATTAATTGTACTTTTTTTCTCACATTTAGTAAATGAGATTCTGTTCTTTGTTTTCCAAAAGCAATAGTATTAGCAATAAATTGTTGTGCTTCTTGTTCTGTTTCAAATTCTAAAATAGTTTGCTTTTTCTCTGAATCAATTTTTGCTCCAATTTGCTTGGCAACCCAAGAAACAACATTTTTTATACTTTTTTCTCCTTTTTCTCGCCAATCCGCTTGATTATATTCTTCCTCACTATAAAACATCTCAATTTTTACTAGAGCATCTTTTTTCAAATCATTCAAAATAAGGTTTAATTGTTGTTCTAATTTTGCTTTGATTTTATCTACTTCTTGTAATTTAGTTCGACATAATTCTAAACGTTTTAAATCGGCTTCTAAGGCTTCAATTTCTAATCTTAATTTTTCTTCATTTTGGGCGATCGCACTTCCCCTTAACTTAACTTCATCACGCACGGAAATTAAATGATTATAAGCAATATTAAGAGAAGATTTTAAACATTTAGGAGCGGCATTTTCCATTAAGACAGAAATAGTTTGACTTAAAAAAATGTTAAAACCTGATTTCTCTTTTAATTTATTTGCTTTTTTTTGAAGTTGTTTTATGGTGACTTCTTCTAAATCTTCCTCCCAATCCATACCAAATACTTCTTGTGCTAAAGTTTTGGATGATGGCATTATTGAGGCTTTTTGCTTCGTATCTATATCCTGATTTTGTAAATCAAGTAAAAATCTATTGGCACAAAATGCTTTTCGGGCAGATATTTCAAAAACTTTATCAGTATTTTCCGACTCGCTTAACTTTAAATCATTAAAAACAAATTGTTTTACAATATTAGGAGTCATATCACCATCACGACGTTGATCAACTTTATTCACTAATACATATAAATTTTCTTTTCCTCTTAAATCTATTATCGGCTTGACTTGTCTTTTAACATCCTCCGCCGCTTTATTATTCAACTGGGTAAAATCCAAAACAATAAGAACAACTGAACTTTTTTCTAACTGATTTTCTACCACATAGCTTAATTTCAAATTCTCTCCTGCTTCATTCGGTCCGGGAGTATCAATAATAACTAAATTACCGAATTGCTCAGATTGATTTCCATTTTCTGATATTTGACAAAAACCCGTTTCAATGCGAGGAACTTCTCGTAATTTTTGAATAGGATCGAAATTAGGATCTAAAATACTGACAAGACGAATAATGTCATTTAAGCTAGTCAAAGCCTTACCAATATTTTCTTTACCTTCTATTTTTTCACTGTCTAAAAAATTAGGTAATTCGTTTTCTGTTAAATTATAAATTTCCTCAATTAATTCACGTAAATGGGGATATTGCCCTGTTTTTTCTTCTAGTGTTTTTTCAATTTTTAATTTTTGGATTTTTTCTTTTAAAGCAATATAGCAACCTTTAAAAACTTTTCTAATATGCTCACTAAGAATTAAAATCGGTTGAGTTAATTCCTTTTTTAAAATGATTTCAGTGGGAATAGTTGTCATGGCAGCGTTACGACTGGGCAATAAATCATCACCGACAATGGCGTTAATAATCGTTGATTTACCTGCTTTCATCGGGGCAACTACAGCCATTCTTAACTCTAATTCTTTGACATTAACAACGGCGTTATCTATATCCTGTTGATAGTCTCCGTATTTTTCTCCCGAATTGTCACCGCTTAAAGTCTCTTTTACATCCCCCATTAATTTACTAACATTACCCAGAAGATTTAACACATCTTGCTGTAAACCGTAAATATTGGGTTTTAGATCATTCGTATTCATTTTAGTTTTTCCGTTTTTTATTGACTAAGTTACAAATTATCTTGAACAAATTGTATTAGTTTATCTTTTTATCGTTTCTTATTTATTTATCAGTCTCGTTTTCTGAATTTATGCAAAACTAGAATAAATTTACGAAAAATTTGATCAATGTTGTTGTAACCATTGTTCTATACCATTCCATGCTTTTTTGCCATTGTCAAAGGACTATGGGCGATCGCCTTTATTAATTTATGGACAATTGCAAGGAAAATTAAGAATAAAAAGTTAATCATCACTTCATTAATTAAATTCATTAATTGAACTAAATGCACGAAAAATTAACCTAAAACAGAATACTTAGATCTTACAGCTATTTCCATTAACTGGTAAAAGATTGAAATTGACTTAAATCATACTAAGATTGATTTTTTGACTTTTACTTATTAAATATTTTGAGTTGATGCAAGATTTCAGCGAAACCTAAAACCTCGTTAAGTACTCAGGCAAAATTAATTGTATATTAGCGATGGATTCAAACCCATTCTTATCAGAAGTTTGAGAAAAATAAAATGCACAATTAATTTTACTCACTTACTTATATCAAAGATTCTTGCATCGAGTTCACATATTATTTAACCGTTGCACCAAAATCAGAGATTAATAAATCTTTTAACACTGATTTCAAATCATCACAAGGAATACTTTTTTGAGTTACACTACCTAAATGAGCGTCTTTGCCAACTTTTCCTCCCGTAAATAAATTAACACCTTCGACAACTTGTCCATCTTTTTTCGCTTTTGTCCCCATTAAACCTATATCACCTGCTTGAGCTTGTCCGCAAGAGTTAGGGCAACCTGTCCAATGAATACGCACTCTTTTAGGTATATTTAATTCAGCGTCTAATTCTTGAGCTAATTTTAGCCCTCTTTCTTTCGTTTCCACTAGGGCAAAATTGCAATAACGAGCCCCCGTACAGGAAATTAGCGATCGCACGAGAGGAGACGGATTGACGGGATATTGTTGTAAAATAGGTTCAGCTAAAAAGGCTTCTACTTTTTCATCCTTCACAAAAGGAATAATAAAATTTTGCTCTACCGTTGCCCGAATTTCCCCATTACCATAAACATCGGCTAGACGAGCTATTTCATACATTCCGTGAGCGTCTAAATGTCCTACGGGGATATGGATGCCGATATAATTATAACCCTCTTGAACTTGGGGATGTACCCCTAAATGATCCCGTTTTTCCATAGTATATTCATCTTTTGGAGCGGCAAAATATAAAGATTTACCTAATTTTTTCTCCACTTCGATGCGAAAACGATTCATTCCCCATTTATCCACTAACCACATTAAACGAGATTTACCTCGATTTTCTCTTAAACCTTCCTCTAAACCATTTTCACTATAAACCGAGAGAATTGCTGCTGATAATTCGATGACTTCATCGTTAGGTTTTACCCATACATCCATCGGTATGGCTTCTGCACAACGTTGAGCGGATAAATAACCACCAATCAACACATTAAAGCCAAATTCATCATCTTTAAAAGCGGGAATAAAAGCAATATCATTAATTTCTGCATGGATAGAATTATCCCTCGCACCGTCAACGGCAATATTTAATTTCCGAGGTAAATTGCTAAACTCATAACTACCTTGCCCTTTATTGGTGATTAAATCCTGTAACTTCTGGTTTAATTCCCTTGTATCGAATAATTCATCAGGATCAATTCCAGCTACAGGAGAACCTGTTAAGTTACGAACATTATCCATGCCAGATTGAATGGAAGTCATACCCACCACTTCTAATTTTTGGAAAATTTCGGGGATGTCTTCGAGATGCACTCCTCTTAATTGTATATTCTGACGAGTAGTAATATCTGCCCTACCATCATCCCCGTAACGTTCAATAATTTCTGCTAAAGTACACATTTGTTCGTTAGTGAGAATCCCGTTAGGCATACGCAACCGTAACATGAATTTACCGGGTGTTACGGGGCGAAAAAAGATTCCTAACCACTTTAAACGTACAATTAAATCATCTTCCTCCATCGCTTCCCAACCCATCTCCGCAAAAGATTCTAACTCTTGTTTCACATCTAGCCCATGTTTTGCCGCTTTAACTTTTTCAATTTTATTTAATTTAACTTTTGTATTAGTAGTAATCGTCACGCTATAACCCCTTTTCAATATAGATTTAATATATAGACTAAATAATTAAACATCTAAGAAAATCAAAATTAATTCTTGTGAATAAATTATCAATTTTCTTTTTTCTTAAACCATTCTCTAATCAACAGACTATAAATTTGTCTCTTCGTATTTTGTAACGTTTAATACTTAATATCTTAATCTCAACTATTTTTGCATAAATTTTATGAGATTTTTACATGAAAAATAATAAACAAAAAATCTGAAAAATCACTATAAAGTCAGATGTTGAGCTAACTCATACTTTGATAACTTCTATTTACTTGAAAGTGCTTGATTTTATCCTAAAGATTAAGGGAAATTTCTTTGAAAAACTCAAAAACTCCCTGATTTTTCAAGAACAGTGCAAAATCTCAGTAAAATAGATTGATGAGATAAAAAAGAAGGAGATAATTTTGGTTAATTCAGTATCATTTAAAACTACAAAATCAGAACAAATTTTTACCGCCGCTCAAAAACTAATGCCAGGGGGCGTAAATTCTCCCGTGAGAGCTTTTAAATCCGTTGGTGGACAACCCATCGTTTTTGATAGAGTCAAAGGTGCTTATATTTGGGATGTGGATGATAACAAATATATCGACTATGTCGGCTCTTGGGGACCAGCAATTTGTGGACACGCTCACCCTGAAGTTATTAGTGCTTTACATGAAGTTTTAGAGAAAGGAACAAGTTTTGGAGCTCCTTGTGTTTTAGAAAATATCCTCGCTGAGATGGTTATTGATGCCGTGCCTAGTATTGAAATGGTACGTTTTGTCAATTCGGGTACAGAGGCTTGTTTATCTGTGTTACGCTTAATGCGCGCTTATACGGGTAAAAATAAAATTATTAAATTTGAAGGGTGTTATCACGGTCACGGTGATATGTTCTTAGTACAAGCAGGTTCTGGAGTTGCAACCCTCGGTTTACCTGATTCTCCGGGTGTACCTAAATCTGTTACCGCCGACACCTTAAATGCCCCCTATAACGACTTAGAAGCTGTTAAAAAGCTCTTCGCTGATCATAAAGGAGAAATTGCTGGGGTTATTTTAGAAGCGGTGGTAGGAAATTCTGGCTTTATTCCTCCTGATGCTGGTTTTCTTGAAGGTTTAAGAGTTATTACTCAAGAAAATGACGCTTTGTTAGTTTTCGATGAAGTAATGACTGGTTTCCGTATTTCCTACGGTGGTGTACAAGCAAAATTTGGTGTTACCCCTGATTTAACCACTTTAGGCAAAGTTATCGGCGGTGGTTTGCCCGTTGGCGCTTATGGTGGTAAAAAAGAAATTATGGAATTAGTTGCACCATCAGGACCTATGTACCAAGCTGGAACTTTATCGGGCAATCCTTTAGCCATGACGGCAGGGATTAAAACTTTAGAATTGCTACAAAAACCGGGTACTTATGAGTATTTAGAAAAAATTACCCATGAATTAATTACAGGTTTATTAGACATCGCTAAAAAAGCGGGTCATCAGGTAACAGGTGGTAATATTAGCGGTATGTTTGGGATGTTTTTCACGGGAAATCCTGTTCATAATTATAGTGATGCAAAACAAGCTGATACCGTTAAATTTGGACGTTTTCACCGAGGAATGTTAGAAAGAGGAATTTATTTAGCACCTTCTCAATTTGAAGCTGGTTTTACTTCCATCGCCCATACAGAAGATGATATTAAACAAACTTTGGCTGCTGCTGAAGAAGTTTTAAATAGTTTCAGTTAGTTTTAAATAGTTTCAGACAGGCTTTTGCCTGTTTTTGCTTATCAATAAAATATAAATTTTTAATAAGACTAATCATAAATTAATGGAGTATTTTGTATAATTGATGACAGAAGTTAATCAAATTTTAATATTTTAAAATAAATAACTTCAAATACATTAATAAATATAGATGAGGTGTACTATGACAATGCAATTAATGTCTATAGAATCAGAAATTCAAGACTCCATCGCCACTAACTCGAATCGGGTTTGTCATATTACTTATAATCGTGATTCATGGGTAAAACTTTACCATTCTCCTAATAGTTATAGTGAAAAAGAAGCCATATTATTATGTGAAAAATCATCAGGAATATGGGTAAGTTGGATACCAGAATATGGTGAAATTATTTTAAATAAAAGTGATTTTTATTGTTAAAAATAGTTGTATTTTTCCTTATTTATTAATACTTTTTGGATCTAGTGCATCTCTTAAACCATCACCTAATAAATTAAAAGATAAAACTGTCAAAATAATTAATATAGCTGGAGGAAAAATTAACCAAGGTTGCAAAACTAAAATTGAAGCATTGGTAGCTAAAGATAATAAATTTCCCCAGCTAGGATCTGGTTGTTGAATACCTAAACCGATTAGACTTAGTACTGATTCCGCCACAATAAAACTAGGGATTGATAAAGTAGCAGAAATGATGATATAAGTAGCGGTCTGGGGCAGTATATGTTTTATGATAATATATATTGAATTTGCACCAATAGCTTTAGCAGATTCTACAAATTCTTGTTCTTTAAGGGTTAAAACTTGCCCTCTAATGACTCTAGCTAATCCTGACCAACCTATTAAAGAAGTAATTAAAACTATTAATAAAAACCTTTGAGAACTACTTAAACTCGGTGGTAAAATGGCGGCTAATGCTACTAATAAATATATCCCCGGAATAGTCATTAAAACTTCTACTAATCGCATTAAAATATTATCTATCCAGCCACCAAAATAACCTGCAATTCCTCCTATTATCATCCCCAACGGAAAAGAAATTAAAATCCCAATTAAACCAATAAATAAACTAATTCTTCCACCATATAATAATCGACTTAGTTGATCTCTACCTTGTTCATCTGTACCTAAAAGATTGATTTTTCCTTCCCCTGTTGTGCCAAATAAACGCCTATTAATTTTAAATCCTGAAAAGATTTCTACCTCTTCAAATTTTGGTGGTAAAGGTAATTTTATTTGTAAAAATTGATCAGGTTTTCCTTTCACAAATAATCTAATCGGTGATGGTTTTGTATAATCTATTTCTAAAAGGCGATCGCCTGTATTAACATCAGTCTTACCTTGAGTCGTAGGGTAAACATGAAGTCCGATAAATTCTTTTTGTTGAGTGCGCCAATAAATAGTCGTAGGTGGTAATAAAGAACTATTTTCTTCGGCGAAATAAGGATCATAAGGTGCAATAAAATCAGCACCGATAACTATTACATAAAAAAATATTAAGAGAATCGCCCCTAATTTTGCTAAGGGATTTTTTTTGAGTTTACGCCACCAATTCATAATTTAATTGTGAGTGTCTTTTGATTATCAACAAAAAAAGGTGAACCGAAGTCCACCCTTAAATTTAACAATAAATTACAACTTTTGAAAATCAAAGCTCAAAATCTTTAGTCATCTGAAAATTCAGCATCAATGACATCATCACCACCACCTGCGTTAGGAGGAGTGTTATTTGTATCAGTGGTATCAGCGCCCGGAGTTGCACCGCCAGACTGTTGATAAATATTGCTACCGATGGTATAGAGAGTTTGTTGTAACTCAGGCATTACAGTTTTAATTTTCTCATCATCTTCCCCCGCTACAGCATCTTTCAGATCTTTAATTAATCCTTCTGCTTTAGTTTTATCATCGGCGGAAATTTTATCCCCTAACTCGGTGATTTGTTTTTCTGCTTGATAGACTAAAGAATCTGCTTGGTTTTTACGCTCAATCGCTTCTCTTCTTTCTTTATCCGCTGCGGCATTATTTTCAGCTTCTTTTACCATACGATCAACTTCACTATCTGGTAAAGTAGAAGCACCCGTGATAGAGATAGACTGCTCTTTACCAGTACCTTTATCTTTCGCTGTCACGTTTAAAATACCGTTAGCGTCAATATCGAAAATAACTTCAATTTGAGGTACGCCACGAGGTGCGGCAGGAATACCATCTAAACGGAAAGTACCTAAACTCTTATTATCTTTAGAAAATTCTCTTTCACCTTGTAAAACATGGATTTCTACGTTACTTTGTCCATCAACGGCGGTAGAGAAAGTTTCAGATTTTTTAGTAGGAATAGTGGTGTTTCTAGGGATAATTTTAGTCATGACACCGCCGAGGGTTTCTACACCTAAAGAAAGAGGTGTTACATCTAATAAGAGAATATCTTTAACTTCTCCTGCTAAAACTCCTCCTTGAATGGCAGCACCTACAGCTACTACTTCATCAGGGTTAACGGTTTGATTAGGCTCTTTTCCTAGAACTTTTTTAACTATTTCTTTGACGGCAGGAATACGAGTTGAACCGCCAACTAATACTACTTCATCAATATCACTAGCACTAAGTTTAGAATCTTTGAGCGCATTTTGTACAGGAATAGCACAACGATCAATCAAATCAGCACATAATTCCTCGAATTTAGCACGAGTTAAAGTTAATTCTAAGTGTTTTGGTCCGTCTTGAGTAGCTGTAATAAAGGGTAAGTTAATTTCTGCTTGAGATACGTTAGATAATTCTATTTTTGCTTTTTCCGCCGCTTCGGTAAGACGTTGTAAAGCCTGTTTATCTTTGCGTAAATCAATACCTTCTTTTCCTTTAAAATCTGCTGCTAAAAAGTCAACAATTTTTTTATCGAAGTCATCACCACCTAAGTGAGTATCTCCAGAGGTTGATAAAACTTCAAATACACCGTCTCCCACCTCAAGAACAGAAACGTCAAATGTACCACCACCTAAGTCGAAGACTAAAATAGTTTCGTTACTTTTTCTATCTAAACCATAAGCCAAAGATGCGGCTGTCGGTTCATTAATAATACGTTTTACTTCAATACCCGCAATTTTTCCTGCGTCTTTAGTTGCTTGACGTTGAGAGTCATTAAAATAAGCAGGTACTGTAATTACTGCTTCAGTGACGGTTTCTCCTAAATATTTACTGGCATCTTCTACTAATTTGCGTAAAATTTGGGCTGAAATTTCTTCAGGAGAGAATTGTTTACCTTGAGAAGGTGCATCTAATTTGACATTCCCGTTTACATTCAATACTTTATAAGCTACTTCAGTAGTTTCGTTGCCCACTTCATCATATCTTCTACCTATAAAACGTTTGACAGAATAGAAGGTATTTTCTGGATTCATTACCCCTTGACGTTTCGCAATTTGTCCTACTAAGCGATCGCCATTTTTAGCATAAGCAACTACAGAAGGAGTTGTTCTAAAACCCTCAGCATTAGCGATAACAACAGGTTTACCGCCTTCCATCACTGCCACACAAGAGTTAGTTGTACCTAAATCGATACCTACGACTTTTCCCATATATATTTATATCCTTTAATTAAGTATATGTAATTTTATATAATTTAATAATCAACATTGACGATAAGTAACTCAATGGTATTAAAAGTTAATTATCAATTATTGATTTTCTATTCCTATATTGAAGGAAAGTGACACCTTTAAGGTAGTGTAGTTTTCCGTACCTTTAAATGATAAAACAGTTATTAGCGGAAATAGGTTTCAGGAAGTACAGATAAAGTCCAACGATGAGCTTGAACAAATAGATTATAGTCATGGAAGAAAAATATATTACCCCAACTATTACTTACTGACTGGGGATGATTGCAGTAAAATGAGATAGTTTGAGTTTCATCTCCCCAAACTCGATACATAACAACATACCAATAATATTTTCGGCGACGCATTTCTGTTACTAAGTCATCTAATCGATTATGAGTATCGGAAATACCAAAAGGAAATTGATCATCCCAAAATTCTGTTATTACTACAGGATATTGATATAATCCCATACCGTGAATTACTTGTAAATCAAAGCCTTCTGCATCAATTTTAACTAAACTTACATCGGCAGGAATTTCTCGACTATCATGCAAACTAGCTAAAGTTTTTACTGCAACAGTAGTAGTGTCTGTGAAAGGCAAATCCTCAGGCATAGAATGTTTAATTAAACTACTATAAAAAGTAGAATCTTGATAGATATTTTCTGGAGTTTTATCAGTAGCTAAATATAACTGTGTTGTCTCATTAGTTGAACCTAAAGCAATTTGATGAGAGTGAAAATTAGGATAATTACCTAGTCTGGTATTAAGTTTTTCATAAACGGGTAAAAATGGTTCAAAAGCAAAGACTTCATAACCTGCTTTTAATAAACTTTCGGACATATCCCCAATATTAGCACCAACGTCAATGGCATAACGAGTTGGTAAAAATGAGTATAAATACATCATCAAACCTATTTCTGGATCATTTAATTCCCTTGATGATTCGTTAATAATTAATGGTTTTGAAGTTATTTTAGTGAGAATATTCTTGATTTCTTTTTGTTGTTCTAATAAAAATTTTTGTTGAGATAAGGAGTCATTGCAAAGTTGTTTGATTACTATTTGTTGAGATAATGAGTCATCACAAAGTTGTTTGATTACTACTTGTTGAGATAATGAGTCATGAGAAATAGTTTTTGTATGTCCTATTTCTTGATGTATAACGGGAAAATGTGTATTTAAGTCATTAATTTTTGCTTCTAAAGTATCTATTTTTTCATGATTAGATTCAGAATTTTTAAGTAAGATAGTTAGATTTTGATAATTATTTTGAATAAGTTTTGTTAAAGAAGAATATTGTTCTTGAGATTGTTTATAAATATTTTTTAAGGCTTTTATAATATTGATAATTGCTTCAAGAAAAGAGGTATCATTATTTAAAAGAGAGTCAATTTTTCCGTCTAAATTATCTGATTTATGAATGAGTTGATCTAGTTTTTCAAGACTTAATTCTTTAATAATTTTAATTCTTCTAATTAAAGGTAAATTTGCTAAAAAACTCATAATACCTTTGTTTGAATTAGATTCTGATGACATTATTTTCTCCTTTTTTCTTAAATATTTACTAAATGCTCTCTTTGTAATTGTTGATTTATAAATTAAACTAAAATTTGTTAGGCAAATAAATGCTCAAATTTTAAATCAGATGGCTTTCCTTGATGTAAAGATTCCCAAATCCAGTGATTAATATGTTTATCGGAAAATTTTTCAGCCACAGATAAAGCACAATGTCGCATTTCTTTTTGTATTTCTGGTTGAGTAACATAATCTACTGCTTCTTTGAAACTTTCAGGATTATAGTCACAAATAATACCGATACCAAAAGTTTTGACAAATCTAGCGGCAGAGGTTTTTTCACTACCAAGAAGAATAATAGGAGTATGGGAAGAAGCCAAAGCAAAAATTATTCTACCCGGGAGGCTTAAACGAGATAACTCAGGATGATCATCTCTTTCGTCAACTGTTCCTGTGGGTACTACTATATAAGGATATTGTTGAAGTTTTTGTCCTAATTCTGGTTCAGCAACAATACCATAGGGAGTAATACCAGTTTTTTTGCTAATATCTTCCCAAGAGTCTGTTAACCATTGATATTTAGCGTTACCATACCAATCTAGTTTTATTCCTGCATTAGTAATAGTATCCGTTAACATTTCAAACCATTTTTTACTCCAAATACTACCAATTAATGCACCTGTTTGATTTTTGAGTAGATTTTGTTGAGGATAAGTAACCGTTGTAGTAATTATGGAATTTGGAACAACGGCGGGTAAAAGCCAAAATTTAAGATTATATTTTTCTTCATAAGCGTCTCTAAGTTCTGGATGAGTAGCTAAACGAAAAGAACATTTAGTTAAAAATTCTCTCATTATTTCATCAGGGATTTTATTAACTACTACATTTTGATCATCCATGATATACACTCCCAAAGGAACGTTAAATAATTCTTTAATGGCGATAGATAACAGTAAATCATCGGGATAGTAAGGGATACAAAATATTTCTTTAATCTTGACTCCTTCTAATAGTTTTGCCATAGAAAGAAAAGCATCTATACGAGATATATCTGTATGAGGTAAACAGAAAGTAGCGTCTCCAAAGTTATGTAATCCACCATAATCATTGCGTGAACGAATAGATAAAATATTTGGGGTATCACCCACAACTCTTCTAACTAAAAATCCCGTTCCATGTCTATTATTAACTTCATTAGCCGTAATAATTACTGTTGCTTCAGGTAAATATTGTCCTAATTTTTCAAAACGTAAATCTAGGGGATATTTTTGTGCTAAAGAATCCCAAATCCAATCGGCAATACCTTTGGAAGATAAAAATTTAGCTAAGTTGGAGGCTTGATGACGAATACCATCTTGATTTTCTGCATCGGTAATCCAAGCTATGGTTTCTCGAAAATTAATGGTGTCATATCCACAAACTGCACCTAATTGAAAATCCGTTACAAAATTAGCTGCTGCTGTTTCGTTATTACCGATCACTAATAAAGGAGTGTGGGCTGTAGCCACTAGAAAAGGTATTCTCGATGGCAGACTTAATTTAGCAATTTCCATTCTTTCGGAATTACTTATTTCTTGAGCGGTAGGAATAATAGCAAAAGAGGATTGTCTTAGTTTGTTCACTAAGTCTGATTCAGATTCAAGATAACCTTTAAAAATAATGCCATCTTCCGCTAATTCGGTTTCGTCAAATTTAAGCCATTCTCGATGAGGATTACCATACCAATCAATCTTAACCCCAGATCCTCTAATGGTTTCTCTCAACC
Organism: Geminocystis sp.; assembly: GCF_041753295.1. Taxonomy (NCBI): domain Bacteria; kingdom Bacillati; phylum Cyanobacteriota; class Cyanophyceae; order Chroococcales; family Geminocystaceae; genus Geminocystis; species Geminocystis sp. The sequence goes on along the minus strand of NZ_JBGSUU010000065.1, from coordinate 9,652 downwards.
GATCTAACCATTTTTGACTCCAAATATTTCCTATCAATACACCATGTTGCTCTTGTAATTGAGAAGGAAATATTACCGTATTAGAAGGAATAAATTTTTCTGGTGCTACAGGAGGTACAAACCAAAATTTTTTATGATATTTTTTTTGATATGCTTCACAAAGATTTCTTGAGATGCCAAAACATAAATCTGATTTTTCGATTAATTCCGCCATAAAGTGATCAGGAATTTCATCAATGTAAATATTTTGATCATCCATCAAATAAGTACATAATGGAACGTCAAATAAATTTTTAATAGCGATAGTTGATAAAAAATCATCAATAAAATAAGGTATGGATAATATTCTTCTTGGTTTTAAATCTTCTAAAACTGATTGAATGTGAGAATAAACAGAGGCAATATCATGATTTTCGTGATGAATTAAAAAATTAAAATTGCCAAAATCATCTTTGCCATCATAAAGATTATGAGAACGAATAGAAACTATCTGTTGATCATCGCCGAAAAGTCTTTTAAGAAGAACACCAACTCCATGCCGATCATTTACTTCTGAATGAGAAATAATAAAATCATATTCACTACTGCTGTGAGTGATTTTTAAATCCTCTATGGCTAATTTTAATTGTTTTCGTAATTGCTGTTGTTGGTTTTCTGTCGATGATAACAACATCCTCTTTCCTTTTAATGATAGATTATAAAAATATTCTTTAACAAAAATACCATGTTTGCCTGACAATTGTTACTCAATATATAAACAATTCCATAGAAAATCAAAAAATTGAATAATATGGCCATTAAGAGATCATCTTCTGATAATAAATCCGCATCTTTACCCCAACAAAGAAAAAATAAATCCCCAGTATCAAAGTCTTTATTGTCAGAAGATGATGAATTGTTATTACCTACAGAAATTATCGAAGATTTTAAGGATAATGAAGATAAAATTCGCCCTCATCGCCTTTTAGATTATATTGGACAAAAAGATTTAAAAGAGGTAATTTTAATTGCCATTGAAGCGGCTAAACAGAGAAAAGATCCTTTAGATCATATTCTATTATATGGGCCTCCTGGGTTAGGTAAAACTACCATGTCTTTAATTTTGGCGCAGGAAATGGGTGTAAGTTGTAAGATAACTGCAGCACCAGCCTTAGAACGTCCGAGGGATATTACAGGGTTGTTAGTTAGCCTAAAAGCGGGGGATATTCTCTTTATTGACGAAATTCACCGTTTAAATCGGGTAACGGAAGAATTGCTTTATCCTGCCATGGAAGATAGCCGTTTAGATGTTACTATCGGTAAAGGACAATCAGCAAAAATTCGTAGTATTCCCCTTTCCCCTTTTACTCTTATTGGTGCTACTACCAAAATTGGTTCATTAACTTCGCCGTTGCGAGATCGTTTTGGCTTAATTCAACGGTTACAATTTTATGATATTGACGAACTTACTGAAATAATACTAAGATCAGCTACTATTTTAAAGTTAGATATTGATCACGGTGGTGCAGAAGAAATTGCTCGTAGATCAAGAGGCACACCGAGAATTAGTAACCGTTTATTGCGTCGAGTAAGAGATTATGTACAAGTTAAGCATCAATCGAATATTAATCAAGTTTTAGCCGCAGAAGCGTTAGATTTACATAATGTTGATCGTTTAGGGTTAGATTGGACTGATAGACTTGTATTATCAACCATGATGGATCAGTTTAAAGGCGGTCCTGTAGGCTTAGAGGCGATCGCTGCCGCTACGGGAGAAGATGCTAAAACCATTGAGGAGGTATATGAACCTTATTTATTACAAATTGGATTTATTAATCGTACCACTAGAGGAAGAGTTGTTACAGAAAAGGCTTATAAACATCTCAAGTTATAAGCAGTCACCACTCAGTCGTCAGCTTCAATTTTAAAAAATTAAGAAGTAATAATTAATGGATAATGGACAATTAAAAATTTTCTTTTTTCCTGTCTCTTAACTTTATGGATGGTAAAATTATTAAAAAAAAATCTCCCCTAAATTGTAAGGGAGAAAATTAAACTTGTTTATAAAGCTAAATAGCTAATAATTTTTGTTTTAATTAGTTTTTAAAACTGGTGCTAATTTGATATTTTTTGCTAAACCTAAAAATTCTAAAATTTTGATAGTAAACCAAGTTAAATCAATTTCCCACCATGCTAAACCATGACGAGCAGAATATTGAAAAGCATGGTGATTATTATGCCAACCTTCACCGAAAGTTAGTAAAGCAACCCACCAACAATTACGAGAATAATCATTAGATTCATGACTTACATAACCAAATTTATGGGTAGCGCTATTAACAAACCAAGTTACATGAAATACTAATACTAAACGAAGAAAAATTCCCCATACTACAAAAGACCATCCACCCCACCAAAATAATAATAAACCTAATACTACTTGAATAGGAATAAAATATTTTTCACAGAATAGGTAAAAGGGATCATTTTGAATATCTTTTGTGTATTTAGGAACATCTTTATTCGCTGGATTTTTGACAAACATCCAACCCATATGACTCCACCAAAAACCTTTATTAGAATCATGGGGATCACCATCATGATCAGAAAATTTATGATGAATACGATGTAATCCAACCCATGAAATAGGACCGCCTTCACAAGCTAGTGTACCACAGAAAACAAAAAAATACTCTAACCATTTAGGAGTATCAAAACTACGATGAGAAACTAAACGATGATAACCTAAAGTAATACCAATACAAGCAGTAAGCCAATAGAGAAATAATGTTATTCCCACAGCTTCCCAACTAAAGTTACTAGGTAAAAATGCGAATAAGGCTATAAAATGAATAGTAGCCATGTAGATGATAATATGCCATGCTGGAGTAAGTTTTTCGGAAGTTGAAACTGTCATTTTTATAAGTAAACTTTACTATACTTTAATGTTATTATTTTGTATTGTTAAACAAACCAAAATTTTACTTTTTTTTAGATTTTAACGGATGGTAAAACCGAAAGAACAAATACAAAATTGATGTTAAGATTGATAACTCAAGATTAAGTTAAACTTTTTTCTAATATTTTTCAATCCTGACTCTATAGATTATAAACTATAAACTGAGATTGATAAATTATAATTGATTCACAATATCTTGAATAACTATCTGAATTTATATTGACTAAATTTAAGACATTATAAGTTGTAAGATAATTGATAAAATTTAACTCCCACACCTTACAATGAATCAAAATTTTTCTACCCATTTTTTAGAAGAAATTCGAGAAAAACTTAGTAATATCAATAGTGATTCTTTTGACATTGTTTCTTTTAATCAAGTTGTTGATGGAAATCAGAGCATTAATCAAAAAGATATAGCCAAATATCTATATAGTGATTTAGTTATTTTGCATTCCAAAACTATGTTATCACAATTTTTAACTGTTTGTCATGATCATGGATGGGTAATTTTACCCATTGGCAATGGTACAAAAATTCACTGGGGAAAGCTACCTAGTCATTATGATATTATGATTAGTACTAGAAAAATTAATAGTATTATTGATCATGCCGTAGAGGATTTGACTGTTACAGTGGAATCAGGAATGAAAATCAAAGATTTACAAGATTTTTTGGCTTTAAAAGGACAATTTTTACCCATTGATCCCTTTTTTCCTGAATCTGCTACTATTGGTGGTATTGTGGCAACAGCAAATACAGGTAGTTGGCGACAACGTTATGGCGGCGTTAGAGATTTAATTTTGGGTATCTCTTTCTTGAGAGGAGATGGCAAAGAAGCCAAAGCTGGGGGAAGAGTTGTTAAAAATGTTGCTGGTTACGATTTAATGAAATTATTTACTGGTTCTTATGGTAACTTAGGAATTATTACTGATGTGACTTTTCGCACTTTTCCTCTACCAGAAAATTCTTTGACTTTAGTGATAACAGGCAATCAAGAATCTATTTATCAATTACAAAAAACTGTCTCATCTTCAAGTTTAACTCCGACGGCTGCGGATTTATTATCTTCGTCACTGGTTAAAGATTTTCCATTAGGTGAAGGATTAGGATTAATTTTTCGTTTTCAGGGAATAACAGAAAGTGTCAACCAACAAACATCTCAAATACAAACATGGAGCAAAGAACTTAATTTATCGATCCTAACCTATCATAATCAATCAGAAACCACTCTTTGGCAAAATTTACCTCAAAAAACTTATTTAACTAATTTTGATAACCCTATTACTTGTAAAGTAGGTATTTTACCTAGTGAAGCAGTCAATTTAATGTCTGTTTTTGATGGTTATGGTGTAATTAATATTAGTAGTGGTATTGGTAATTTATCTTTAAAGAAAGGAATAAAAATTCATCAAATCAACAATTTACGTCAATTTTGTGAAAATAGAGGTGGTTTTTTAACAATTTTAGATGCTCCCATTTCAATTAAAACACAAATTGAACCTTGGGGATACGTCGGGAATAGTTTACAAATGATGAAAAATATTAAACAAAAATTTGATCCTAAAAATATTTTTTGCGATCGCCTTTAGAAAAGAGTATTTTATTATATATAATCATTTAGAAAGAATATTTTATGTCAATTTTAATCTCAAGTGAAGTATTGCTTAATTGGTATCAACAAGCAAAAAAAAAACTTATTATTGAGGATATTTCTTTATTTGAATTAGAGTACTTATTAACAGAATTAACAGAGTTAACTTCTTTAGATTTACGTCTTAATTATTCTTCTCAAAAAACATATATTAATAGTAAAATATCTCTCGCAGAATTACAAAATTTATGGTATTTACGAGTAAAGAAACGTTGCCCTATTCAATATTTAATCGGTGAATGTCATTGGCGTAATTTTACTTTAAAAGTAACTCCTGATGTCTTAATTCCTCGCCCTGAAACTGAGTTAATGATTGATTTAGCTTTACAATTAACTCTCAAATATCCTCCTTTACAATCAGCTAACTGGTTAGATTTAGGTACAGGAAGTGGTGCGATCGCCATCGGGTTAGCAGATGTGCTTCCTTTAGCGACAATTTACGCAGTAGATAAAAGTGAAAAAGCCCTAAAAATTGCCCAAGAAAATACTATAAATTTAGGTTATAAATCCAGAATAAAATTTTATCATGGCTCATGGTTTAACCCTATAAATGAGCTAAAAAATAGCTTTAGTGTGATTATTTCTAATCCTCCTTATATACCTTCTAAAATGGTTTTAGAATTGCAACCAGAAGTAGTAAATTATGAACCAAAAATAGCCTTAGATGGAGGAGAAGATGGCTTAAATGAAATTCGATATTTAATTAAAAACGCTCCTCATTTTCTAAAAAATAATAGTTTTTTATTGTTAGAAATAATGGCGAATCAAGATGATATAGTTAAAGATTTATTAACAAAAAATGGTAGTTATACTAATATAAATACTTATAAAGATTTAGAAGGTATAGATAGATTTGTTATGGCACAATGTCATTAATTTACTTAATTTTAAAAGTATAGCAATTTGATTTGAGTCGTAAGCAAATAATAAGTTAATTTCCAAAAAAAATTGGAGAGTTAAGTAGCAAAAATTCTCATAAATGATTTAGGAAATGCTATGTAACATTTATTTTACCTCTTAGCCTCTTTTATCCCCAAAATTTAGAGGTAAGAATAATCAAACAAAAAGCAGATTTGGAGTTAAAGAATAGCTTATTTCGTCTTTTTGTGTAAGTACTAAATATTTATTCTATTGTGGTAAGATTTATGATTATTTACAACAACTTAATAGTTAACTTTTTTTTTCATTGTCAATAGAGAAAATTATTCCTTTTGAACATATAATTGAGATGTCCATTTTTGCCCTAATTATTGATGAGTCGTGCGAGTAAATTAACTTATGATCGTGGTACACTAATTTTACATCCACCGCCAAAAGGAAAAGCATGGATTGATTTTGCTACATGGGATGACAGAATTGAGAAGTTTCGTATTCCTGCTATTTATTATCGCTCATTAATCGAAATTCTTGAAAATCAGAAGATTAATTTTATTGATTGCGCTAAAGAATTTTTTTCCCTTGACATTGAATCTAATTTACAAAAAACTCCTTATCCTCATCAACTTGAAGGGTTAGATGCGTGGAATTTAGCTGACAAAAAAGGTGTTGTGGTATTACCCACTGCGGGGGGTAAAACTTATCTCGCACAGTTAGCGATGGCTTGTACTAATAAAACAACATTAATCGTAGTACCTACCTTAGATTTAATGCAGCAATGGTATGCGCAAATTGAAGTCAGTTTTCCGAAAATTAAAGTAGGATTATTAGGAGGCGGTTCTCATGATAGCACACCGATTTTAATTGCCACTTATCATAGTGCAGCAATTCATGCCAAAACATTAGGAAATCTTTATGGATTATTAATTTTTGATGAATGTCATCATTTACCGACGGATTTTTTTCGGGTAATAGCAGAAGAATCCATTGCGCCTTATCGTCTTGGGTTAACCGCTACTCCTGATAGAGAAGACGGTAGTCATCGTCATTTAGATAATCTCATTGGTAAAGTTGTTTATCGTAAAACATCTCAAGATTTATCAGGAAATACCTTAGCACAATATCAAGTTATTCCCATTAAAGTAACCTTAGCAAAGGAAGAAAAAGAAAAATATCAAACAGCTATAAAAATTCGTAACGATTTTCTTCGCAGTGAAAAAATTTCTCTTTCGAGTCTTAACGGTTGGCAATCATTTATCAAAGCCAGTGCGAGATCAAGTCAAGGCAGACGTGCTATGATAGCCCATAGAGAATCAAAAGAAATTGCTTCGGGAACTTCGGCTAAACTTAAGATATTAAGTGATTTAATTAAAGAACATTATCCTGACAAAATTTTGGTTTTTACTAATGATAACGCTACAGTTTATCGTATTTCTCAAGAATATCTAATTCCTGCTATTACTCATCAAACCCCAGTAAAAGAACGTCATCAAATTTTAACAAAATATCGCACGGGAGAATATAAAATTTTAGCCGCTTCCCATGTACTTAATGAAGGAGTTGACGTACCTGATGCTAAAATAGCCATTATACTTTCTGGTACAGGTTCAACTAGAGAATATATCCAAAGATTAGGTAGAATACTGCGTAAAGCGAATCAAAAAGAAAAATTAGCAATTCTTTATGAAGTTATTGCCGAAGATACTTCAGAGGAAAAAACCGCAGCTAAACGTAAAGGTGAAGGTTATCAACCCCCGTCGAAAAATCAAGGAGAAATCTTACTCTATCCACAAAATAATTATCATAATTCTTCTTTAAAAGCAGCGGAATCTAAAAAAAATTGGCAAGAAGAAGATTAATCAAGATAAGAGAGGTTAGTTAGTTTTACGAATACGACATCTTTGCGTTTTTAAAACCTGATACCTGATAACTTCAATTTAAACTTATTGATACAATTGTAAATATCTCTGTCTAGGGTCAAAATACTGTAATATTCATGGTTAAAATAATTAATAAACGAGCCCTTGGTGTTCAACCAGTTTATGATATTGGAGTAGCAAAAGATCATAATTTCCTGTTAGCCAATGGTTTCATTGCTTCAAACTGTTTCAATAAATCCCACTCTACGGCTTATGCTTACGTTACCTATCAAACAGCCTATTTAAAAGCTAATTATCCTGTAGAGTATATGTCAGCTTTATTGACAGCTAGTAGTGATAATCAAGAAAAAATCGAGAAATATCGAGAAAATTGCCTTAAAATGGGTATCGATGTTAAACCTCCTGATATTAACTATTGCCATAAAGAATTTACGCCTCAAGGAAACAAGATATTATTCGGTTTATCAGCAGTAAAAAACTTAGGAGAATCTGCCATAGAAAATATTTTAGAAGCAAGAGAAAAAGCTGGAGGAAAATTCCTTAATTTTGCTGATTTTATTAGTAGAATTAATTTAAAAACTGTTAATCGTAGAGCGTTAGAAACACTAACTTCTGTGGGAGGATTTGATTCAATTCATCAGAATCGAAAACAATTAATTGAGAGTTTAGATTTGATGATTACTTGGTCACAAAAACGGGTAAAAGAAAAAGAAACAGGACAATTAAATGTCTTTGATATTTTGTCTTATAATCAATCAGAAACGGTGGAAGAAATAACCTATAAAAATGCTCCACAATTACCAAATATTTCTGATTTTTCCGTACAAGAAAAACTTAAATTAGAAAAAGAACATTTAGGGTTTTATGTATCTGAACACCCTTTAAAACCATTAAAAGATATTGCTAAAATATTATCTCCCATTGATATAGGAGAATTATCAGCACAAAAAACAAGAAAAAAAATATGTGCCATAGTTATGTTAACAATGATCAAAAATCATGTAGATAAAAATAGTAATAATATGGCTTTTTTGACAGTAGAAGATATTACGGGTCAAGCAGATGCTATTATTTTTGCAAGTAATTATGATCAAGTAAAAGAAAATTTATTAGAAGATACTCCCTTAATTATTTGGGGAAAAGCAGATCATAAAGGTGATAAATCACAAATTATTATTAATAATATAAATACCATGGAAAATGTAAAAATTGTTTATATTCGCTTGACACCAGAAGAAGCAACTCAAGCACAAATTCAAGGAAAATTAAAAAGTATTTTACAAGAACAATCAGGAGAAAAAAATCAAGCAGTAATTCCTACCATTGCAGTGATAGATAGTTTACAAGAAAGAATTTTTGTGCGTTTAGGAGATAATTATTGGGTACAAAATGCCGAAAATACCATTGAATCTTTAAAAAATGCAGGTTTTAACGCTTATACTCAACCTCTCTATCAATAGACATTGATCATACTCTCAATAATTTAGCCGATTTCAAGTTTTCCATCAGAGAAAAGGAAAAAATAAAAATAATTCTGAGAAAAATGTGACAATTTGTTAAAAAATTTGTTAAAAATAGAAAGAGCAAGTTTAAAGCAATATCAAAGTTGTATCTTTAAACAGGTTAGACTAACTACTAACTCATGCTATATTAAGAAAAGTTAATTGCAAATCAGTAATATTGCTGAGTAGCAACATCTTCTCTAATAATAATAATAGAGACAAAAAAAGTAAAACTTGACAAGTTAAAAAAAGAAAGATTATGACCATTGCCGTCGGCAGAGTGCCAGAAAGAGGTATATTTGATACCCTAGACGACTGGCTCAAAAGAGACCGATTTGTATTCGTTGGTTGGTCTGGCATCCTCTTATTTCCCTGTGCCTACTTGGCTTTGGGAGGTTGGTTGACTGGTACTACCTTTGTTACTTCTTGGTACACTCACGGTTTAGCTAGTTCTTACTTAGAAGGTGCTAACTTCTTAACCGTAGCCGTATCTAGTCCAGCAGATGTTTTTGGACATTCTTTATTATTCTTGTGGGGGCCTGAAGCTCAAGGTAATCTCACTCGCTGGTTTCAAATCGGTGGTTTATGGCCTTTCGTAGCATTACACGGAGCTTTTGGTTTAATTGGCTTCATGTTACGTCAATTTGAGATTTCTCGTCTGGTAGGGATTCGTCCTTATAATGCCATCGCTTTCTCTGGGCCTATTGCTGTATTTGTTAGTGTGTTTTTAATGTATCCTTTAGGACAATCTAGCTGGTTTTTCGCTCCTTCTTTCGGAGTAGCTGGAATCTTCCGCTTTATT
>NZ_JBGSUU010000064.1:0-99557 GCF_041753295.1 Geminocystis sp. | reverse complement strand
AGATCAAAAATACTTAATAAACAAAAGTCAAAAAATCAATTTTAGTATAGTTTGAGTCAATTTTAATCCCTTTGTCCTTTGCCCCTTGCCCTTTGCCCTAGCATCACCAGTTAATTTTTAACGAGGTGCAAGATCTGAGTAAAAAGTAATTATAGTCTATATTTTTTTTGTCCTTTAAGAGAAACTCTCAATTATTTTTTCAGCTAAAGAATAACCACTTAAAAAAGCTGACTCCACATTCCCTTTTAAACACCAATCACCGCAAACACCAATATTATTTAATGTATCGAAATAATAACCTTGATCATTAGTTTGTTGAGGTATAGCATAACGCCATAAATGTACAGACTCATAAAGACTTTGATTAAACTTAATATTTAAAGTCTCCTCCATGGCTTTTTTTAAAATTTTTCCCACATTTTCCCTAGTTTGTTCTAAATTATTCTCTGTCCAACTAAAATTAGATTGAATGATGATACTACCTTTTTCTCCCCGTAAAGGTTTACTATCATTTACCGCAATCCAACCTAATATCGGGTGTTGAAATTCAATGCCATCAAAATCTAAATTTAACTTTTTTTCTGGTATTAACATTAAACTATAACAGGCAAACATTTTTAATTCCCTAATAGATTCAGTGATGTCACTATGATTTCCTAATAAATCCATAGTTTGTTGAGGAGGTGCAGTAATAATTACATAATCATAATCACAGTATTTTTGCCCATTTTCATCCATTAATGTCCATGTTTGACTTTTTTCTAAAGAGATAATCCGAGTTTGTAATGTTACATTTAACCCGATAGTTTTACATAAATTATTCATGGCTAAAATCGGCACATAACGGGGATTTTCAGGCTCAATTTTGGTTAATTTTTCTTCCTGCCAACGAGCAAAATTACCAGTCCATTCCTTGACATTTTCTTTATTTTGTGCTGTGTAATTTTGAAAAAGAGGATTTTTAACCGTAAAATATTGTGTCCCATGATCAAGATAACCCCATTGTGTTCTTCTGCTAGACATTCTACCGCCAACGCCCCTACCTTTATCAAAAATATCCACTAAAAACCCTTTATTAATTAAGTTTTTCGCCACCGTTAAACCAGCCATTCCAGCACCGATAACCGCTATTTTTTTACTCATCTTTTTTAAACTAATTACTAATAAAATAAATAATTTATTTATTCCTTAAAAATTAAGGGGATCAACTTTAAACTAATCTTTTTTGAGGTAAATTAATATTAAGCAATGCTAAAAATCTATAAAAAATATTAAGATTATCTATAATTGATTATTTTTTAAGGGATAATAAAACTAAGGAAATAAAATCACATTTAAAGATCAAAATTTTATCAAAATTGACTTTAATTTTAATCAGATATTAAGAGGTATTGAGTTATGAATATCATCAAAAAGCTAGAAAATATGACAAAATATTTAACCGAAGCATTCACTCGCATTTTTAGTCCTTCTGAAGAATTACCTCCTGACATTGGAGTACAACCCTTTGAATCAAAACCCTATAAAGAAAAATCTACACCCGAAATTTAGATTAGAATTTCACCATTAAGATTTTTATTTAGTCAGAGGTAATCAATTAATTTCTTAAAAATATTATAACTTCCATTTAACTCAATTTATTTCTTATCAATAAAAAAGATAGGACTTAAATTAGGATCAACTTTATAAGTATTTTTTTCCATCACTTTACGAGTTAATTTAGGATCAAAAGTATTCCCAAAATCTTCTTCTAATTTTTCTACCCTCGGTTGAATTTTTCCTATTTCTGCATCAATTTCTTTTAATTTTCCCTGTTGTTCTAAATGGTAAGGTAAAAGTTGTTTAATACTAAAAATAGCTAAAATAGAAATACCTAAATTAACAGAAATCTTTAAACTGGTTTCTATGGCTTTTTCAAAATTAGCTCTTTTTTGTTGTATTTGTTCTTTTTTTAACGCTCGATTAGCTAATACTGAATTACTATGATGATTATTATTGACTGATGTTGATCTTACTCTCTTTAACGGCACATTAGAAGTCATTTATTCTACCTCACAAAATTTTTATAAAACTTATTTAAAATTGTAAATCTTTAGTGGTTTTAATACTCTGTAATTCTTGTTGAATTTTAGTCACTCTATTAGAAATCATTTTCCAATTTTCTCCTAATAATAAATCTTGGGGAAATAAATCTGTTGATAATCCCACGGCGATGGCACCTGCTTTGATATAATCAGGGGCAGACTGTATTGTAACTCCACCAGTGGGAATCAAAGGAATATGACTAATAGGAGAGCGAATAGCTTTAAGATAATTAACTCCTCCTACGGTTTGAATAGGAAAGACTTTCACCGTTTTTGCACCTTCATTAAAAGCATTAATAATTTCTGTGGGAGATAACGCACCCGGAATGTATGGAATATTGTTATTATGTGCTAACTTGAGTAAATTTACATCAAAATGAGGACTAAAACAAAACTGACTTCCCGCTTCCATCGCAGTAACCAAATCTTGATGATGAAAAATTGTACCAACACCAATATAACAATGGGGTAATTTTTCCCTAAGAATAGTAATTAATTTTGCTGGTTGCTCACTATTCCAAGTAATTTCGATGAGTTTAACACCACTATGGGCTAAGATACAAGCCATTTTTTCCCCTTGTTCAATGTGATCATATCTAATAACAGCAATTAGACGATAATTTTGTAACGTAGATAGCCAATTTGCCAACATAAATTAAATAAAAAATAAAAATTGATTATTCTTCATCTATAACTAATAATTGATTAATAGTAAATTGTTTAGGAATAAGGAAAGTGAAAATACTGGTGCTATCATGGGAATTTCCGCCTAGAATCGTGGGAGGTATCGCACGTCATGTAGCAGAATTATATCCTGAAATTGTCAAATTAGGTCATGACGTACATTTAATTACCCTCGAATGTGGCAACGCTACTAAATTCGAGATTGTTGAAGGTATTAAAATATATCGTCTTTCAATACCTCACAATGATAACTTTTTTCAGTGGATAGCTCATCTCAATGAAAGTATCATTATTGCTGGGGAAAATTTAATCTCTCAAATTGGTACTTTTGATTTAATTCATGGCCATGATTGGTTAGTAGCCGATAGTGCTATTTTTCTGAAACATCGTTTTAAAATTCCTCTAGTTGCTACTATTCACGCCACCGAATACGGCAGACATAACGGTATTCATAACGAAACTCATGCTTATGTCTCCAGTAAAGAAGGTACTCTTGTTTATGAATCATGGCGAGTTATTGTCTGTAGTGGTTATATGCGTCATGAGTTAAATCGAGCTTTAGCTTGTCCTTGGGATAAAATTGACGTAGTCTATAATGGTATTCGCGCCGAAAAAAAACTGCGATCGCCAAGTTTCAATTGTTGGGAATTTAGGCGTAAATTTGCGGGAGATGAGGAAAAAATTATTTATTATGTCGGTAGAATGACTTATGAAAAAGGGATTCATATATTATTAAATGCCGCACCAAAAATAATAGATGCCTTAGAAAGAAAAGTAAAATTTGTGATTATTGGCGGTGGCAATACTAACTATATCAAAGATCTAGCCCAAAATTTAGGAATCTGGGATCGATGTTATTTTACTGGATTTATGTCCGAGGAAGATCTCAACAAATTTCAGACGGTGGCTGATTGTGCAGTTTTTCCTAGTTTATACGAACCTTTTGGCATTGTAGCCCTTGAAAGTTTTGCGTCGAGAGTTCCCGTAGTCGTTTCTGATACTGGAGGATTACCTGAAGTTGTAAGACATGGTCAAACAGGGATGGTTACAAAAACTAATGATCCCGAATCTTTAGCGTGGGGAATATTAGAAGTGTTAAAAAATCCAGACTATGCACAATTACTTGTTCATAATGCCTATGAAGATTTAAGCAAACGCTTTCAATGGGCAAAGTTAGCTGAACAAACCGTTGCTGTTTACGGCTTAATTTTACATCAACGACAAGAAATCACTTGGGAATAAATTTTAAAAAAAATCAGAAATTTTCTTGTCAGTGGTTGCTTTTTATGTTATTATTTAGATAATAGAGATATTTTATTTTATTATAAATGCAAAAATTAACATTATTATATATACTTCTATTATTACCAATAAAAAAGAAAAAGTCAAGAAGAAAATTAAAAATTTTTTATAACTCACAGTTTGTGAAAAAGAATCAAAAAACCGTGAAAATGACGTATTCTCAATTCCCTGAAGGAAAACCATTGACAGTTGATTCATAATTCAGATAGGATAAGCACAGTAACCGATAATATGATTAATAATATGGCTTATCAATTACCAACTCTTCCTTTCGATTACACAGCATTAGAGCCTTGTATCTCTAAAAGTACCTTAGAATTTCATCACGACAAACATCATGCTGCCTATGTAAATAACTTCAATAATGCAGTAGCAGGTACAGATTTAGACTCTAAATCCCTTGAAGAAGTCATTACAATCACGGCTACTAATCCCAGTCAAGCAGGTATTTTCAATAATGCTGCCCAAGCATGGAATCATAGTTTTTACTGGCAATGTATTAAACCTGAAGGTGGTGGTATTCCTAGCGGTGCGTTAGCTGATAAAATAGTTGCGGATTTTGGTAGTTTTGACAAATTTGTAGAGGCTTTCAAAACTGCAGGTGCTACTCAATTTGGTAGTGGTTGGGCATGGTTAGTATTAGACAATGGTACTTTAAAAGTTACTAAAACTGGTAATGCTGACAATCCCTTAACTGTAGGGCAAATTCCTTTATTGACGATGGATGTATGGGAACACGCTTACTATTTAGATTACCAAAATAAACGTCCTGATTATATTAGTGATTTTCTTGGTAAGTTAGTTAACTGGGATTTTGTTGCTGAAAATTTTGCTAATGCCTAATTAGGAATAGGCAATTAATAATTAATAATTAGTCTGTAAATTTTTTTATGGGCTAATTTTTTTTGTACATAAAATAGAAGCTGAAAATGGAGCAAGAATTACTCATTAATTTATCAATGTTGGTAGAAAAACCTACGGGTATAACTAATTATATACACAATATTTTACCTTATTTTTCTAGGGTTAAATATCATAGTTTATTAGCACAAAAATATAATCAGAATAATTATCAAAATCCTTATTTTATTAGTGAAAAATTAAGCCCAGATAATGGTAGTCAAGGTCATTTTTTACGGTTAAAATGGACACAATTTGAGTTATCAAAAATTTATCATAATTTAAAGGTTGGTTTATTGTTTTCTCCTGTGCCTGAAATGCCTTTATTTACCGAAACTAAAGCAGTCATAATGGTCCATGATTTAATCCCCATTCGTTATCCAAAAAAAAAGTCTCCTCTTAATCCGTATTTTCGTTATTATATTCCTCAAGTTTGCCGTCAAGCTCAACATATTATCTGTAATTCTCAAGCTACGGCGGATGATATTATTAACTATTTTGGTATTTCTGCTAGTAAAATTACGCCTATTTATTTAGGTTATAATCGAGAAAATTTTAGAGTTATTGACGGGTTAAATAATCAAACAAAAAATCCTTATTTTCTTTATATCGGCAGACATGATCCTCATAAAAATGTTACTAGAATTATCTCCGCTTTTGCTAATTTTAAAGAGTTTAAAAACTATGAATTATGGTTAGCTGGTCCTTCCGATATTCGTTATACTCCATTGTTAACACAAATAGCCGAAGAATTAGGTATTACTTCTCAAGTTAAATTCTTAGATTATGTATCTAGGGATGATTTACCTGTGATAATTAATCAAGCTCAAGCCTTAATTTTCCCTACTCTTTGGGAAGGGTTTGGTTTTCCTGTTTTGGAAGCTATGGCCTGTGGTACGCCAGTTATTACTTCTAATATTTCCTCTTTACCAGAAGTAGCCGGAGAAGCTGCGTTGTTAGTTAATCCTGAAGATATTAATAGTATTACTGAAGGGATGAATTTAATGGCAAAAGATGAAAAAATGCGAGAAGAATTAAGAGAATTAGGATTAAAAAGAGCGATGAATTTTAGTTGGGCGAAAACGGGGAAAGAAACGGTAAAAGTGATTAAAAATTATTTATAGTATATTTTTTTACTTCTAAATAAGTTAAGGAAAATAGTTACTAATTTGTCTTAATTTTTGGCTAACACTCATAAATTAACGGTCTAATTTGCTATTAAATCCTAGATTTTAAAGTCTATTTTTGACTCAATATGCTAGATTGATATTGTAGCAATTAATGGGTCAAAGTGCGATTCGTTCTAGCAAAAGTCTAAGCCCTTCGGTGGAAACGTAAGCTAGGTAAAGTTTATAATCATGTACCTTGACAACTTGTTGTTCGTGTAAGTGAAAAACTTTCACTCTGACTTTAATCCACGTCTTTGAACTCTTGTGGACAGATTAACCTTTTTTGTGGCAAATGAAAATTTGTTAAGTAAGTAAGCTGGTTTAAGCAAGAATCCACTAACATCAACGGCAGTGGAGTGTCAAATCAATTAGCAATCAATTATTAACTGACATTATGACTAGAGATTCCGAACTTGCTCAATCCTTACCGCCATCGGTACAAAAAGTATCTAAAAATTTGCAACGCTGGGGGTTTTGGAGTTTTTGGTTACAATTAATTTTAGGTATTATTTCTACGGTTACGTTATTATTTGCTACTCCTGCTTTATTTAAAACAGAACAAAATGTACAAAATATTCAATTTGGTATTTTTTCGGCTTTTATTAGTATTGTTCTTTTAATTGTAGCCATTTATACATCTTTTCGTTACAACAAAATTGGCAAAAAAATCGAAAATAGAGATCCAGCAATGCGCCCGAAAAAGTCGGAAACTATTGGATTAATTAAATTTGGATTAATTTTTAATTTGGTAGGAATGCTTTTTGCTATTATCGGTGCAGAAACTTTAGTTGGTTTATCTTTAGCGAAACTGTTAACTTTATCACCTCAGTTTATCGGCTCAAATCCTCAACAATTTGTTAATTCTCTGGATTTATTAATTATTCAGGCAAATACTAACACCATCGGGGCTCATTTTGCTGGGATAGTAACTTCTTTAATTTTAATTAATCGCATTAGCAGTTAAGCTAAGTTTATGGAATTGCAACGTCATCAATATTGGATGAATCAGGCTTTAATTATGGGGCAAAAGGGGGGAAATCAGGGAGAAATTCCTGTAGGTGTTGTGATTGTAGATGATAATAATAATTTAATGGCTTCTGCTCATAATTGTAAAGAAACAGATCAAGATTGTACTGCTCATGCTGAAATTATTGCGATTCGTCAGGCTTGTAAAAATTTAGGTAGTTGGCGTTTAAATCACTGTACATTATATGTTACTCTCGAACCTTGTATGATGTGTGCTGGAGCAATAATTAACTCTCGGCTCAAAACTTTAGTTTATGGGGTAGATGACTTTAAAACAGGGGCAATTCGTACGGTAATGAATCTTCCTGATAGTTTCGCTTCTAATCATCATTTACAAGTATTTGCAGGTATTCAAGAGTCACCTTGTCGAGAGTTGTTACAAACATGGTTTAAAAATAATCTTCAACGAAGATCTTGAAAGATGGCAAATTTTTTTATGGACAATGAGAGAACAATTGCCACGAGTGCAAAAACAAAATATGATACAGAAGATATTAGATTTAATGTTTAAAAATGCCGTTTGCCAAAATTTTAATTGCTAATCGAGGAGAAATCGCTCTGCGGATCATTCATAGTTGTGAAGAAATGGGTATCCCTACAGTTGCTGTTCATTCAACGATTGATCGCAATGCCCTTCATGTAAAGTTAGCTGATGAAAGTGTCTGTATCGGAGCTCCCCCGAGCAATAAAAGTTACTTAAATATACCTAATATTATCTCTGCTGCTTTAACTAGAGGTGCGGATGCGATTCACCCCGGTTATGGATTTTTAGCAGAAAATGCCCGTTTTGCCCAGATTTGTGCAGATCATCAAATTAAGTTTATCGGGCCTAGTCCTGAAGCTATGATTGCCATGGGGGATAAATCTACCGCTAAAAAAACCATGGAAAATGCTGGAGTACCAACAGTACCGGGTAGTAAGGGTTTAATTACTGATGAGCAAGAAGCGGCTAGAATAGCGTCGGCAATAGGCTATCCTGTAATGATTAAAGCTACTGCAGGAGGTGGTGGTAGAGGGATGCGTTTTGTCAAAGAAGAATGCGATTTAAGTCGATTATTAGCGGCAGCTCAAGGAGAAGCAGAGGCGGCTTTTGGTAATGCTGGAGTTTACATTGAGAAATTTATTGAATTACCTCGTCATATTGAGTTTCAAATTTTAGCGGATAGTTATGGTAATGTGGTTCATTTAGGAGAGCGTGATTGTTCTATTCAAAGAAGACATCAGAAATTATTAGAAGAAGCTCCTTCTCCTGCTTTAAATCCTAAAATTCGCCAAAAAATGGGACAAGCTGCCGTAAAAGCCGCAAAATCGATTAATTATGTGGGTGCTGGTACGGTAGAATTTTTATTGGATAAATACGGTAATTATTATTTCATGGAGATGAATACTCGTATTCAAGTAGAGCATCCTGTCACAGAAATGATTACAGGTTTAGATTTAATTCGAGAACAAATTGCCATCGCCCAAGGGGAGAAATTATCTTTCCGTCAACAGGATATAGAAATTCGAGGTCATGCCATTGAGTGTAGAATCAATGCAGAAGATCCTGATCATGATTTTCGTCCGAGTCCGGGTAAAATTATCGCTTATTTACCACCGGGTGGTCCAGGGGTGAGGATGGATTCATTTGTTTATCCAGATTACGTTATTCCGCCCTATTATGATTCTCTCATCGGAAAATTGATCGTTTGGGCTAAAGATAGAGATACTGCGATAAAACGCATGAAACGAGCGTTAAGAGAATGTGCTATAACTGGTGTGCCGACAACTATTAATTTTCACCGTAAAATTTTAGAAAATCCTGAATTTTTGGCAGGAAATGTTTATACAAATTTCGTTGAGAAAAATATCTTAAATAAGTAAATATAATCATTAACAATTGATCATGGAAAAATAAATTAAGTTGTAACTCACCATTTAAAATCTAGTAAAATATACTTAAAATTTATCAAAAAATTATGACAACTCACTTTATCGCCGCCGAAATTGATTTACAACAAAATCCTCTTAAGTTAAAACAAGACATAGAAAATAAATTAACTTCATCTGGTAAACCTTTACGTTGGGCAATTACTGATGTTGATCAAAGTAAACAAAAAGTTAAAGTAGAGGCAATTGTTACTAAATAATTAGTAATTAATAATTCACAATTAACAATTTATTTTGATACATTTTTTCATGACACAAAAACCGTATTCTGCTGTTTTAATTATTCCCACTGGTATTGGTGCATCTATCGGCGGTTATGCTGGGGATGCTTTACCTGTAGCTAAGGCTATGGCTCAAATTTGCGATCGCCTTATAACTCATCCTAACGTCATGAATGGTGCAAGTTTATATTGGCAATGTCCAAATATTGATTATGTTGAGGGTTATGCTTTAGATAAATTTGCGGGGGGAGAATGGGGTTTAGAATCGGTAACTCAAAATAAAATCGGGTTAATTTTAGACAAAAGTATTGAAACGGAATTAATATACAGACATTTACAAGCGACTGACGCAGTGAGGACAACTTTAGGGATAAATGTTCAAGAATATATTATCACTGACGAACCTTTAAATGTTGAGCTAAGAATGGCAGAAAGTGGAACGAGTTGGGGTACAATAGGGAATCCTGAGAGTTTATTACGCGCTGGAGAAAAATTAATTAATAACGGAATTAATGCTTTAGCGGTAGTTGCCAGATTTCCTGATGATAGTGATAGTCAAGCCTTAGAAGATTATCGTCATGGTAGTGGTGTAGATGCCCTTGGGGGTGCAGAAGCAGTCATATCTCATCTGTTAGTAAGAGAGTTTCAAATACCTTGCGCCCACGCTCCAGCATTATCTCCTTTACCGTTAGATGTTAGTGTATCACCTCGATCTGCGGCGGAAGAATTAGGATATACATTTTTACCCTGCGTGTTGGTGGGTTTAAATAAAGCACCTCAATTCACCCTTAATCAAAATTATCATACTCTTTGGGCAAAAGATATAGATACTTTAGTCATACCTGCCTCTGCTGGTGGTGGTAGTGGGATGTTGAGTTTTAGTGGTTTAAATACCCAGATTATCGCCGTGGAAGATAATAAAACAGTATTGAATATTCCTCCTGAATTATTAGGAATGAAAGTTATTCGAGTAAAATCCTATTTAGAAGCATTAGGAGTTATGGTGACTCACCGTGCTGGTATTCGTTATGATGCTCTAAATTCCTCCATAAAATCAATCAAATCAAGGAATTAGGAGAAAGGAGAGAGGAGAGAGGAGATAGGAGTTAGGAGTTAGGAGTTAGGAAACGGGGAAGAAGTTGAATAATTTATAAAGTCATTATTTAAAACCTGACACCTGAAACCTGACACCTGACACCTGAAACCTGAAACCCATAAAAAAAACTTTGGTAAAGTGTTGTCTGCTTTAAATATTCTCTAAACAAACTTTACAAAAACGTTGTGATAAACAATTGATCCTTTAAAATTAAGCTGAATATAAGTAATTTAATAAAGTTATTACCATGCGCATTTTAACTCTTATTCCGGGCGGTATTAGTGATCAAATTCTTTTTTTCCCTACTCTGAAAACCTTGAAAGAAGAATATCCAGAGGCGATTATTGATGTTATTGTTGAACCACGCTCAAAAAACACTTATCGAGTATGTAAGTCTGTTAATGAAGTGTTAATGTTTGATTTTCAAGATAATAACGGTTTAGCTGACTATCTCAACTTACTAGGCATTATTAGAGATAGAGAATATGAATTAGTTATCACGGGGGAAAAAAATTGGATAGTATCCTTTTTATTATGGCTTGATGGCATTCCTACTCGTATCGGTTATAAAACCAAAAATTCATGGTTTTTGAGCAATGTTGTAGAGCAAAAAACCGAACAATATACTGTTTCTATGTATCATGACTTGCTTAAAGCTTTAAATATTCATTCTTCTGCTCCTGAGTTAAGTATAAATGTACCTAAAGAAGATATTGATTGGGCAGAATCAGAACAAAAACGCCTTAACATAAAAAATACTGGTTATATTTTAATTCATGGTGGAGCTAGTCCTTTAACTGCTAGTCAAGGTATTTATAAAATTTATCCTGTACCTCAATGGCAAAGAATTATTGAAGATATACAAAAAAAACAGCCTAATTTACCAGTAGTTTTACTATGTGGTCCTGATGATCTTAAATGGACTACAGATGTATTAAATTTGTGTCCTACCGTAAAAGTGGTTAGCCCCCCTGATATTGGAAAGTTAGCAGGAATTATTGCTGGTGCAAATCTGATGTTATGTACTGATAGCGCGCCTATGCAGTTAGCTGTTGCTGTAGGTACTTATACTATCGCTCTTTTTGGACCAACTAGAGCTAAAAAGTTATTACCCCCTAATAGCGATCGCTATATTGGTATTCAATCTTTAAGTGATCAAATTGCAGATATACCTACGGACAAAATTTTAGAACAAATCTGGAAAAATAATTAGAAATTAGCCATTAGCAATTAGCAATTACAATTTGTAAAAAGACCAACAAGTAAAAAAAATTACTACCGATGAAACTTTTAAGAACAAGTATTTCAGTATTATTTGCTACAGTAACATTTGTATCTATTCCTCGAATTATTTTTGCTCAGACACCCGTAAATATAATAAATGATGTCAAAACCCCCATTGTCAATAGAGCGATTACGGAAAGTGAAGTATTAGCAGCTCAAAAGGCTTGGGGTGAAGCATTAATAGCTATTGCTACAACCTATGAAAATAAAGGTATCGAAGGGGCTAAAGCCTTAGCAGGAAAAGTAATTGACGAAGCCTATGGCTATCAATTTGGTATTGTACTTTTTAACCCTACCCTTACGGTTCGTCCTCAAACTTTTCGTACTACTCGTGAAGGGGCTTTAGCTTATTTTGTCGGTAATGATCCAGCATTTCCCAATGACGATGGTTTTGCGTTGAAAGGTTGGCGTAAAGTGGAGATTAAAAACGCTGGTATTTTCATTGCGGGTAACACCGCTACAACTATGGGGAATGTGATTCTTACGGATAAAGATGGGAATATCACCACCGTGGACAAAACTTGGCAATTTTTCAAAGATGATAATGGTAAATTGAGGATTATTGTGCATCATTCCTCACTGCCTTTTACAGAAAAGTAAATTACGGATTTTCAAAAAAACCCCCTCTAATAAAAAAAGAGAAGGGGTTTAAATTTATCAACTTTGTATGATGGTTAATTATTTACGGTAGGGAACTTTATCTAAACCGATGTTTCCAGCCGATACACGAGGTGTAGCCGCAGGTTTAGCATTAATACTACGAGCCATATTTAGATAGAGAGAAGGATCTCCAGCTTTGGCTTGTTTGTCTTGAGGTATAAAGCGACGAACTTGATTTTGCCAAATAATTTGAGGGAAACCAAGAATGCCACGATGATAAGCATCATAACGAGGAGAAGTAATATTAAATGGTCTTTCTCCTAGTTCACGAGAAGGTAAATTACGACGGCGTTGATAGGGTACGATGTCATAACCAAAGTTTTCTAAGTATTCATCGGAGTTTAATAACTCATCAACGAAGCCTTTGATACCTTTGTTTACTACAACGATAGACCAAGCAATTTTTTCTTTTTCGCTGTAAGGCACACGACCCAACACTTTTTGAATACAATGTTCTACAAAACGATAGTTACTATTTTTTTCGTAAAAACTATTTCTAAAAGTTTCTGATAATAATAAGCCACGAATGAAATCACGCACAGTAATTTGTTTGTTGCGTAATTGTGATTCTAAAGCAGGTTCACGATCAGATTTAAAAGCATGGAAAAAGATTTGACGATAAGCTGCTTCAATTAATACATCCATATCAGATGCACTATAAAGACATTCAGCATTATAGATTCTTGCTTGTTCATCGCCACCTACTTCATAACCAGCTACACGGGTATTTTGAGAGTTAGGTGCGTAATTTAAAAGAGGAATAGCCAACGTTAAGACCTCCGTATCTTAAAATTATTTTAAATGTTTTTTCTACAATCATTAGCATAATCGACAACGGCATCTAATCTTAGAAAACGTAAAGAATTGTTACAGTAAAAAATCTCAAACCTGATTTATGGAACATCATTAAAAAATCAATAGTCTTTTTTTGTAGTAAAAATTCCTTGAGTTACGGACAATGTAACCTAACTAAATCGTAATGATTTTGATGATTAAATTTTATTCTTTAACTCAACCAATAAGGTAATTATGATGAATTTATTTAAGGATGCACGGGATTATCAAATTATCTGTCTGGGTTTATTTCTAGTTTTAGGTATTTTTCTGCGAGATTGGACTTTACAAATTAATAGCATTTTGCTCATTATTATTACTTGTTTAGTTACTCAAATTATTTTAAGTTCTTTTCTTAAATTTAACTCAGAATTTATTAACATAAATTTCAAAAAAAAGCAAGGGTTTTATCTAAACAATTTATTAGATTTTTCTGGGGTAAAAAGTGCTTTAATTACGGGGTTAGGTTTGAGTTTATTATTAAGAGCAAATAGTTCTAATATTTTAATGTTAGCTGGGTTTTTAGCCATCAGTTCTAAATTCATTTTTAACTATCATCAAAAACACTTTTTTAATCCTGCTAATTTTGGTATTATAATTACAATATTTTTAACTAAATCAGCATGGGTATCTCCTGGGCAATGGGGCAGTGATTGGTGGTATTTACTCTTATTTATTTGTGTAGGTGCGATGGTATTAAATAAGGTGGGAAGATGGGAAACCAGTGCTATTTTTCTTAGTGTTTTTATTGCTTTAGAAGGAATTTATAACTATTATTTAGGTTGGAATTTTGAGGTTTTAACCCATCAATTAACCAGTGGAAGTTTATTAGTTTTTACCTTCTTTATGTTAACGGATCCTCGTTCTATTCCTAATGCTAAAAATAGTCGCATTCTGTGGGCGATCGCTATTGCTTTTTTGAGCTTTATTTTAAAGGAAGTTTTTTATATAAATAGTGGAATATTTCTAGCGTTATTTATGATGTCACCCTTAACAATTTTACTAGATTTAATCTGGAAAGAAAATCGTTTTTGTTGGCAAAAAAAACAATGTAACATTCTAGTTTTGTTGAGTAGTTTCTCTTAATTCCTTCACTCCTAAAAGAGTTATTAATAACATAAAAAATCATGAAAAAATACCTAATAATAATTGCTTGTTTTCTAACATTTTTATTTTGTTTTCAAGCGTCAGCCTTAGCATTTTGTGGCTTTTATGTAGCGAAAGCAGATAGTAAATTATATAACCAAGCCTCTCAAGTAATTTTAGCCAGAAATGGAGAAAAAACTGTTTTAACCATGGCTAATGATTATCAAGGAAATGTCAAAGATTTTGCCTTAATTGTACCAGTACCAGTACCGATTAAAGAAGATCAGGTAAACGTTGGCAATCCGAAAATTTTGGAAAGATTAGACGCATTTAGTGCGCCAAGATTAGTAGAATATTTTGATAGTGATCCTTGTCAGCCAATTGGTTACATGGATGCCATACCCAGTGCTGCCCGAAGTAATGAAATGACACAGGGAAGAAGACAAGAAAAAAATCAGTCTTTTGGTGTCACGGTGGAGAGTAAATTTACGGTGGGGGAATATGACATTTTAATTTTAAGTGCGAAAGAATCTAACGGCTTAGAAAAATGGTTGATTCGAGAAGGTTATAACATTCCTAAAGGAGCTAGTGAATTGTTACAGCCATATATTAAACAACAGATGAAGTTTTTTGTAGCGAAAGTAAATTTAACGGAGTTAGCAAAATCAGATTTTCAGTCTTTGCGCCCGTTAATGATAGCCTATGAATCGCCAAAGTTCATGTTACCCATACGTTTAGGCATGGTAAACAGCCAAAAAGAGCAAGATTTGATAGTTTATCTACTAT
Source organism: Geminocystis sp. (assembly GCF_041753295.1). Classification (NCBI taxonomy): domain Bacteria; kingdom Bacillati; phylum Cyanobacteriota; class Cyanophyceae; order Chroococcales; family Geminocystaceae; genus Geminocystis; species Geminocystis sp. Next base: position 84,496 of record NZ_JBGSUU010000064.1, on the reverse strand, counting down.
CTTCTAAAGGTGAAACGGAATTAACTAATTATCGTACCGTGAAAGTGCCTTCTGATGTGGATATACCCGAATTTGTGCAACAAGAATTTAGTGGTTTTTATAAATCTATGTTTAGTCGTAGTCATGAAAAAGAAGGGCGTAAAGTGGCATTTTTAGAATATGCTTGGAATATGGCAAACTGTGATCCTTGTTCTGCTGAACCTTTAAACCCTGATGAATTAAGACAAGCAGGAGTTTTTTGGCAAAATTCACCCTATGACAATAATTTATTTATAACTAGATTACATATCAGATACGATAAAGCTCATTTCCCTGAAGATTTGAAGTTTCAAAATACAGCTAATCAACAATTATTTCAAGGGCGTTACGTTATTCGTCGTCCTTTTCGGGGGAATATTAGTTGCGATGCAGGAAAAAATTATCCCCAACAGGTAAGACAAAGACAGCAAAAAGAAGCGCAAACTTTAGCTAATTTAACAAATTGGAAATTAATTGACATTGAAAAGAGAATTAATTTTTTAGAAACTCAAACGGAAAATACTCCTTGGTGGCGAAAACTCTGGCAGTGACTGGCGAAGTTAATTACACCTCAGTGAGTCATAACATTTTTAGTGGAATAGGAGTAATGAGTAATGAGTAATGAGTAATTAATTCCTAATTTCTAATTTCTAATTTTTAATTCTTCAAGGTTAGGAGATAGGAGAGATGAGAGAGGGGATAGTAAAGAAGAATTGATTTAAACTTATACAAAATTAATTTTTGGCAATTATTTACCTTTATTTAATTATTTTTCTTCGCTAAAATTTAAACAGGGATTATTGTAGGGGTGAATTGGTTTCACCCTAAACTTATTATTTAAAACCTAAAACCCGACAACTGCCACCTCAAATCAACAATTAATTCTCTTTTGCGTAACATCAGTAATTAAAATTGAATACGATCTCGATTACTATTTCCTAATTCTACATTTTTTTCCAGAAAATCAATAATTTTGTCGGCAACATCTACTTGACTAGCTTTTTCGATGCCTTCTAATCCGGGGGAAGAATTAACCTCCATGACTACAGGGCCATGATTTGAGCGCAATAAATCAACTCCTGCTACCCTCAACCCCATAGCCTTAGCGGAGCGAATAGCTGTACTCCTCTCTTCAGGGGTTAACTTAATTTTCTCTGCGATACCACCTCGATGAAGATTAGAGCGAAAATCACCTTCAGGGCCTTGTCTTTTCATAGCGGCTACAACTTTGTTACCTACAACAAAACAACGAATATCAGCTCCTCCTGCTTCTTTGATGAATTCTTGTACTAAAATATTGGCATTTAGTCCTTTAAATGCTTGAATTACAGATTTTGCGGCTTGATAGGTTTCTGCTAAAACTACACCTATCCCCTGAGTGCCTTCTAATAATTTAATCACCAGAGGGGCTCCTCCTACAGTTTCAATTAAACCGTCTATATCCTCTGTATCATGGGCAAAACCTGTCACGGGTAATCCTATACCTTCTTTAGCTAAAATTTGAACGCAACGCAATTTATCCCGAGAGCGAGAAATGGCTTGAGATTCATTGGCACTAAACACTCCCATGACTTCAAACTGTCGGACTACTGCTAAACCATAAAAAGTTTTTGAAGCACCAATGCGAGGTATTATAGCGTCAAAGTTTTCTAAGGTTTTTCCCCCATACACTACCGTTGGTTTATGGGAAGTTATATTCATATAGCATCTAAGATAGTTTACTACCTTCATTTGATGTCCTCGTTTTTCTCCAGCTTCTTTTAATCTTGTAGTGGAATAAAGGCTACTATCTTGAGATAAAATAGCTATTTTCATGGGATATTCTCAATTTTTTTAATCTATTTAATTGTACAATTTGTGATGTCATCAAATGCTAAAAAAAGTTTTTTATTATACAAATAATTCTTTTATTTTACCTATGAGTCATATTATATGAATAATCCTTCGATTTCTGAGTCTATTTTTCCTATTTCTCCTCTGATTAAAATTACTCTTCTTAATCTTTATTTTGCCTTAACAATACCTCTTCCTTTTCTAGCTAAATTTGCTTCGGTAAATATTTCTATGGAGGTTTTTTTCCTATTTTTATTTATAGGGGCGATGGCTATTGTGGGGATTTTGAGTGAAAGAGTAACGGTTAATGAAGAGGGAATTAAAGTTTCTTATCCTCAATGGGTATCATGGTTGTGGCGCAAAGAATGGAGTTTGAAATGGACAGAAATTGATAGCTTAAGAATGCGTACTACAGGTCAAGGGGGATTAGTATATTATTTTGTAACTAAAACCAAAGATAAAGCCTATTTATTACCCATGAGAATTGCTGGATTTAACTTGATGGTGAAAAAAGTCCAAGAGAAAACTAACATTGATACAACAGATATTAAACCTTTAGCACAACCTTGGATGTATCTTTTTTTGTTGGTATTCACTTTTTTCCTGTGGTTGATGGATATTTGGACAATTTCCACCGCTTTAACAGGAATTTAACAATTAACAACATTTTTTGCTGTCAACTGTTAAGTATCAATTACTCCTCGTCTTCCTCTTTAACAGGATAAACAAAGCTATTAGATTTACCAGTTAAGACTGATTTGCCTAAAGATAGAGCTTTTTGAGCTTGTAATTCAGCTTTTTTAATCCAATGAGCTTTACGTTGATCTCTTTTTGATTTTGATGTTTTCTTTTTAGGTACTGCCATAAACTTTAAATAATAATTTGATTATCGGACAATTTTACTATTTTAACCATAGTTAACTGACTATAGCAATCTTATTTACCTTGAGAGGATAAATATGATCATATTAAGTATCAGTGTCACTACTGAGTTCAAAAACAGATGAATTATGAGATTTGAGAGATTTATTGGAGCGTAAACTTGACTTAATTTTAGCTAAAACTTTTTCTTGATCTATTGGTTTACCTAAAAAACCACTAGCACCGACAATTTTACTTCTTACTCGATCTATCATACCATCATTACTGGTCAAAATAATTATGGGAGTATCTTTAAAGCCTGAAACTCGTCGAATTTGAGAACAAATTTCATAACCGTTAACAATAGGCATGACTAAATCTAAAAAAATTAAATCTGGTTTTTTTTTCAGAATTTGTGGTAATGCTTTAAGGGGATCTTGTATGCCTATATATTGATAACCAGCTTCACAGACAATATGTTGCATGATTTGACAAATTTGTAAACTATCATCGACACAAATAATTAGTTGTTGATGAGTGGTTTTTGTGAGTTTATAGTTTTGATTAGTAACCCCAATTAAAGTTATATCTAAAGGTTTATCTTTGATTTCTATTAAAGCAATTAATCCTTGTTGAAAATAAGGTTTTAACCATACAGTAATTTTTAAAACTGTTAAATTAAGGGTATCAGCTAACTCTATTAATGGATATTTACCATTTAATAAAGAGATTAATTTTCGGTAGGTATTTTCTTTTCCTCTAAATTTTTGTTGTAAAAGTACAGGATTTTTAATGATAGGTGCAAAGTTAGGATTCCAAGAAGTTAAACCTAAATTTTCCCACTGTTGCCATTGACATTCAACTTCTTCTAATACTGTTTCTATTTTTAGTAGTGTAATAGAGTTTTTTAATCCTGATTCTTCAGGAAAATTATCTTCAACATTAACTAAATCATAGGTTAATTTTTGTTGATTTTCTCCTTGATAAATGTCAAATAATATCTGTTTAATTCTTTCATTTACTAATAATAAAGCCTGTTCTTTTGTAATTAAAAATCTTTGTAATAAAGAGACAATTAAATAATAATTCCAACACTCAAATTCTTTAGCTTTGTTAATATCAATCAGATGAGGATCTAAATTAGAACAATATTTAGCTAATAATCTTTCCCATGCTCTATAAGGATGATAACCTCCATCGGCCCAAATTAAACGACTGAGACAGAAATATAAACGCCATTCTTCTCCGTTTGGCTTTTTTATATCTATTCTGCCTGTAAACTTTTTTCCTTGGAGGGATTGTAGTTTCTCTTTTAGTACTCCTGAACTAATCATTTCTTCCCCTTCACTATCTGACTTAAATGTATTTTAAGTTGATGAATCATTATTTAACAGTGATTTAGAACTGCTATATCATAAATATTTTAAGATACAGAGAACATAAAAGGTTAATTTGTTGGTTTTCTTAACAAAAAACAATAATATACTGCAAGGATTAAAACGTAATCATGAATAATATTGACGAAATTCAAAACACCGTGATTGTGACAACAAAACAGATGCAAGATATTGAAAAGCAAATGTTTACTCAAGGAATGCCTGTGGCTAGTTTAATGGAAAAAGCGGCACTTTTATGTAGTCAAAAAATTAATCAAGATTATCCTTTAAATCAATATTTAACTGTAGGAATTATCATCGGAAATGGTCATAATGGAGGTGATGGTTTAGTTATTGCTAGGGAATTATTTTTCAAAGGTTATCAAATAAAAGTATATACACCTTTTGCTGAAAAATCGAAAGATTTAACCGCTCAACATTTACAATATGCTAAGTTTTTAACTCTTAATTTTGTTAATAATATTGATGAGTTAAAGTATTGTAATTTAATTATTGATTGTTTATTTGGTTTCGGTTTAAATCGGGTTATTGATAATTTTTTATATGATAATATTTTAAGAGTTAATAGTTGGCAAAAACCTTTAATAAGCATTGATTTACCATCAGGAATAGATACGGATACAGGGGAAGTTTTAGGAGTAGTAATTAAGGCAACTAAAACTTTATGTTTAGGATTATGGAAATTAGGTTTATTTCAATCTTCCGTAACAGAATATACAGGAAAAATAGAGATAATTGACATCGGTATTCCTCATAATTTAATTGAAGAAACCATTAATAAATCTAATCCTATTACATTAATGAGTAAGAAGAAAGTTAAAGAAATTTTACCTTTACCTCGTACCATTAATACCCATAAATATCACCAAGGAAATTTACTCCTTATTTGTGGTTCTTGTCAATATGCAGGAGCTGCTTTATTATCAGGATATGGGGCAAAAAGTAGCGGTGTGGGAATGGTAACTTTAGCCGTGCCTGAATCTTTAAAATTAACAATAATTAATCATTTTCCTTTTGCTTTAGTTGTTGGTTTATCAGAAATAAAAGATCTTGATTGTTTATCTTTAAATAATTACGATGTCATTGCTTTTGGTATGGGAATTTCTAAAAATAATCTATTATTAACAGACAAGTTTATTGAAAAATTACTAACAATAAACACAACATTAATTATTGATGCTGATGGTTTTAACTATTTATTAAACAAAAATTTTATGGACATATTATCAAATCGTAAATCACCTACTATTTTAACGCCCCATGAAGGAGAATTTAAACGATTATTTCCTGATTTAGACTTAACTAAAAATCGTTTTATGGCACTTCAAAAAGCAGCAAAAAGAACTAATAGTACTATATTGCTAAAAGGTGAAAAAACCATGATTAGTCATCAAGGAAAAAACACTTGGATTATTAAAGAGGGTACTCCCGCATTAGCTAGGGGAGGAAGCGGAGATGTTTTAAGCGGATTTATCGGAGGTTTAGTAGCACAAAGAAACTTAACTCAATATCCCATAGAAGAAGTTGTTGCTACTGCGGCATGGTTACATCAACAAGGAGCAATTTTAGCCGCAAAAAAACATACTCAAATGGGTGTCGATGGGGTTATTTTAGCTAAATATATCAATAAGGCGATTTCTGAAATTATCAATCACTAACATTAAATTTGGTTAGAATATATTTATTCCCAGAAAATACTATTTAAAAACAACTATAATTAATGATTTAATTGATCTAATTGTTTATATTTTGGCAATTTATTTTTAATTATTTTACCATTTCTAATTACAAGGCGATCGCTTTGATTTCGAGATAATAATTCACTAAAATAACGAGCTTTAAAAATAACTAAATTAGCTGGTAAATTTACGCCTATTCGCCCTAATTCTGGTAATTTCATCAAATCAGCAGGAATTTTAGAAATAGAGGTAATCCAATCGCTGTAAGGTGTATCTAAATGAGCAATTCTCACAGACTGGTTAAACACTTCTAATAGATCATGATCTCCGAAACCGAAAAAAGGATCTCGACAATTATCACTGGCAAAAGTGACTTTAACTCCTGCTTTTTTTAATTCTTTAACTTTAGTTATTCCCCTCCAAAAAGGAGTTATATTTTCTTGCCTATCCTGCAAATATAAATTACACATCGGCAAACTGACAATATTAATATTCGCTTCTTTTACTAAGTTAATTGTTTTTTGTACTACTCCTTCAGGTTGTACAGATAAGCTACAGCAATGTCCGCAAAGAATATTACCAGTAAAATTAGTTTTAATAGCAATTTCAGCGATTTTTTGCAAACAAATTGAGTCTATTTCGCCGTTTTCGTCGGCGTGAAAATCTAAATCTAAATTTCTTTGTTTTGCTAATTGAAAAACTTTTTCTAACTGAATTTCTAACTCTGGATTTGTATAAGCAACACCGCCTAAAATTCCGCCAATTTCTGCAATTTTATCGGCTAATTTCACACCATTTTCTGTTAAAAAATAATCTAAACTAACTAAGGAAACTGCTTGTAAATTAATTTTATTTTGCCATTTTTGTTGTAATTTTTGCCAAACTTTAAGGCTAGTATCAGCTTGGTTTTCATGACAATCTAAATGGGTTCTAATGGCAATTGTACCATGAGCATAACTACATTTCAAACTAAATTCCATCCGTTGATATAAGTCTTCTTCATTCCACAAAATAGAGTCTTTTTTTACTGTTTCTAAAGCAGTTTTGAAATCACCTTGTAAGTTCGGTGATCGCTCAAAAATATGTCCTTTATCAAGATGAGTATGAATATCAACAAAACAAGGCAAAACTATTCCTTTTTGTAAATCAATACCAATGGTATTACTAGCAGGAATAATTTGATTTATTTTTCCTTCTTGAATTTGTATATCACATAAACATAAATTTTCTTTAGTTTGCGGAATAAATTGATTATCGACTATTAAACAAGTAGGAATATGAGCATTTTTGAGCCAGTAATTACTATGATTTATCATTTAATTTTGTATAAAAATATTAGATTATATTTTAAATATTTATTTTTTCTCGTAAAGAGGCAAACATAGAAAAGTTTTTATCAAAATTGTCAATGTTAGGTAATAATTTTACAGATTTTTGTCAATAGTTATTCATAATTAAAGTTAGTTTTATCGTGATAAATTATTGAGAAGAAAAATAGTAAAAAAAGAAAAGAATAAAAGAATTATAACCCAAAACCAACCTTCTTCAAATTCCCCAGCCTGTACTGCAAAATAAATTGCCATCGGAATTGTTTGAGTTTTATTCGGGATATTTCCTGCCACCATTAAAGTTGCCCCAAATTCTCCTAAAACACGGGTAAAAGACAAGATTATTCCTGCCAAAATACCCCGAAAAGCTAAGGGTAAACTAATATAATAAAATACCGCAATTTCTGATGCACCTTCAATTCTCGCCGCATCTAATAACAATGAATCAATTTGCTCAAATGTGCCTAAAGTTGCCCGAAACATCAAGGGAAAACCAATAATTATACAGGCAATTACAGCACCATACCATGTAAAAATAATGTTAAAATTCCATTGTGATAATATTTTACCAATAAGACTGTTTTTTCCTAGTAATATTAATATTAAAAAACCTACTATTGTTGGTGGTAAAACAAGGGGAATAAGTAAAATTGTTTCAATAAGCGATCGCCATTTTCCTTTATATTGATATACTTGATAAGCAATAATAACCCCTAAAATAAAAGTAATTATAGTGGCTAATAATGATACTTTTAAAGAAATCCATAAAGGAGATAAATTAATTGTCATTTAGCTATGCCAAATCCATATTTTTGAAAAATTTTTTTAGCAGTTTCACTTTGTAAAGATTCTAAATATTTTTTTGCTATTTGTTGAGATTTACTATTTTTAATAACTGCTACAGGATAAATAATTGGTGTATGTAATTTTTTATCTGCGAGGGCAATTACTTTTATTTTATCAGAGCTTTTAGCATCAGTCAAATAGACAATTCCAGCATCGGCATTGCCAGTTTCGACATAAGTTAAAGTTTCTCTGACATTATTTCCATATACAAATTTAGATTCTAAAGAGGCTAAAATTCCTAAATTTTTAAACACTTCTACTGCGTATTGTCCAGCAGGTACACTTCGTGGTTCACCAATGGCAATTAATTTTATTTTTAGTTGTGCTAATTGAGGAAAATTAGTTAAAGATAAAGGATTATTTTTAGGAGTAATTAAAGCAATTTGATTAAGTAATAAATTTTTTTTAGTATTAAATACTAATAAATTCTTTTTCTCTAAAGTATTCATTTGTTTAAATGAAGCAGAAATAAATACATCAATGGGTGCACCTTGTTCAATTTGTTGTTGTAAAATACCAGAAGCGGCAAAATTATAATCAACATTTTGGGGATATTTTTTACTAAATTCTTCTAAAGCTGGTTGAAGACTAGTAGCCGCACCTATTAAAATTTGTGGATTATTATTTCCTCTTATTATAAAAGAAAAATAGATTATTCCTAATAATACTAAAAAAAAATAAATAGCCCTTTTAAAAAAGATTTTTTAAACATTATTTTATCCTACATTTAACAAAATATATTTTATATTATCATTATCCTATTAACTTTAGCAATACCCTCCATAAGGATAATTTTGCAATATTAGAATAAAATTTATGTAAAATTAAAATTTATTGTTTTGGAAACCAATCTTCATCTAATAATTGATCTATATTATAAGGACATTCTGACGGTAAATTATTAAGTTTACTTTTTCGTTTAGCATATCGTAAAGCATTTTGATAAATAGAATGTAAATCTGTTTCTAAATATTTGTAAAAATTACTTGTCATTCTGTCATTTAATTGATTGCGAAATCCGATAACCTCCGCTTCCCAATGATTAGCATTTCTCTCATATTCACTATCCCAATACTCTAATAATAATAGATGCCTAATAATTTGCTCTAATAAACTTCTAACTCGATGTTTTTTTTCGTTACCCAAGTCTTCTAACTCCTCAATTAAATTCTCTAAATCTAATTCATTAAATTGCTTTTCTTTTAGTAATTTTACCGTTTCTTGTATCCATAAATAATCATCAATTTCGTATAAATCTTGTAAATTAATTTTAGTTTTTGCTGTCATAATTTATCACCATAATTAACATCTTAATTTTATTATAAGCCTCATTAAATAGCTGTGTTTTTTTATTTCAAATTCAATATAATTTAATTAAATTTAGTGTTTTGGAAACCAATCTTCATTTAATAATTGTTCTAAATTATAAGGGCATTCTGACGGTAAATTATCAAGTTTACTTTTTCGTTTGACAAACCTTAACGCATCTTGATAAAGATTTAATATTTCGTTATTTAGGTGTTTATATAAATTAGTTGTTAAATACCTTCTTAATTGAATCCGAAAACTGATAATTTCAGATTCCCAATGATTAGCATTTCTCTCATATTCACTATGCCAATACTCTAATAATAAATGTCTAATAATTTGCTCTAATAAACTTTCAACTCGATGTTTTTTTTCGTTACCGAAGTCTTCTAACTCCTCAATTAAATTCTCTAAATCTAATTCATTAAATTCTTTTTCTTTTAATAATTTTACTGTTTCTTGTATCCATAAATAATCATCAATTTCGTATAAATCTTGTAAATTAATTTTTTCACTTACTGTCATAATTTATCACCATAATTAACATCTTAATTTTATTATAAGCCTCATTAAATAGTTGTGATGGTTTTTATTTTCACTAAAATAGAATTTCATTATAGTTATTGATTCTAAATTATGAGCGATACCAAATTTTTTGAATTTCATTCATTATCTCTGGATTTGGGCTAGAATTAATTTTAATAGAAGGGTTAATTTCTACTCCCATAATATTTTGATTCCATGGAGTATTTGGCAAAGATTTTAAGTCTAAATTAATCATAGGACGAAAACCATATTTAGCGAAAATTATTTGTTGTTCATTTTCTGTTAAAAAGTCGATAAATTTTTTACCTGCTTTTGCTTCTGATTTACTTATATTTTTCTTCACAATTGCACCCATAATGGTTGTTTCAATGGTAGGATTTGGATAATAAATTTGATAGCCTTGTTTTTGATTTTCCTTTGCTTGTAACCAACGATGTAAAGCGATACTTTCGTAAACTGTAGCGACATCAGCATCATTTTTCCCTCTAGCAATAAATTCTTGTAGTAAAATATCGGTAGATCTTGGAGGTTGATAAACAGAATTTTTAATAAGTTGAAAAAGTGTGCTTATTTTAGGATTATTAACATCATTTAATGTCAAATTATTTTGATTAAGTTGACTTTTTGCCCATAAATTTAGGGTTAATTGACCACTATTTGAACGAGTGGGATCTGTTGTGATAAAATCAAAACTACCCCATTCTTTTTTACCTCCTAATTTATCCCAATTTTTTGTTTGTAAAGCTGTTTCTAATCTTTGCCAATTGAATTTATTATCGGGAAATAAAACCTTTCCTCTTTCTTCCCATGCAATAGCAACTAACATAGTTTTAGCGATGGCTTTTGGGGTATCATAAAAAATATCAGTTTCTCCTTGGGCTTTTAATTGTGTTTCTAATTCTGTAATTAATTCACTATTAGCGGGGAGTAAAATAGTTGGTTGAAAGTCATTTTTTTCCTCAGTATAATTATTAATAATATCCTGTGAACCTTGAAATTTTAAATCTAAATTAATATTAGGATTTTCTTCCTCAAATTTTTTTTCTATCTCTTCTAATACTTCTTTTAATTCACTTCCACTAACAATAGTAACAGTATTTTTTAAACCAAAAATAGGCAGTAAATAAGTTATACCTAAAGAAGCCAAAATAATCCCTACAGAAATCGCTTTATTAGCAGAATAATTATCTTGATTATTACTAGAGATAATTGCTTCCGATGAAGAAGGAATTTTCAAGATTGATAAAAATTTTTGTGTTAACCTATCCATAACTTTTTTTAATCGAAATATTTAATAAAGTTTGTAGTAAACTCTTTAGAGTTATTTTTTTTACACAATTAAGACTAAAACCTTTACTACTGACATTTTATGATTTTTATATTGTTACTAATTATTTTTACAATAAATAAGCATTTTCTTGTAAGATAACTAACTCTTGACTTAAGACTTGTAAAGCATTTAATTCCTGAGAATTAGTTAAATCTGCTGTGCGTAATTTATTCTGCAATTGTTGTAAAATTCCAGCAGATTCAGTAATAATATTTGTCAAAGAAAATACTTGCGCTTCTCGTGCGGATTGACCTTCTTTTGCTAAAGTAATATTACGAATTAAACTCAATTCTATTTGCTGTAATTTCTCTAAAGCCACTCCATCAGCAGATTTTTTTTTCTTTTTAATATTTGCTAATTTTTCCTGCAATTCTTCCACTGATAATAAAGAATCTCCTCCCGATAACTTACGACTTAAATCTTCTATTTTTTGAGGTAATTCTAAGGCGCGATCGCAAGAATATTCTACCGCCGTTAATAAGTCCATTTGCCATGAATCATGTAATAATTTTTTCGCTTCTAACCGTAAATTTTCAGCTTTATTAACTAATAATTGAGCTTCTTTTTTTGCTTGATTTAATTCAGTTTCTAAGGCTTTATTATCTAAATCAATATTACTATTATTTTGTTGATTATTATAAGCTAAAAAAGTTGATCCTATAACAGCAATAGCTATACTAGAAGGTAATATAATAAAATTAGATAATTTAACAATTTTTACTCCTAAAAATAAAGAAATTCCAGCGATTAAAATGGCTAAAGGATAATTAAGAGGGTTAACTATTTTCATGTTTTAAAACTTCTAATTTTAGTTAAAATTCTACTTGTAAATCATTCATTAATTTATCAATGGTATTAGGATCACCTTGTTTATAATAACCATTATTGATATTAGCAATTTGTTCTAAAATTTGAGGATTAAATTCCCCTTCTTTACCATAACCTACAGTAAAAAAAGCAATTCTTTCATCACTATTAAAACCACTTTTTTTTAATTCTTGCTCTAATTGTTGTATCGTTATTTTACTATCAGAATCTTCTCCATCAGTGAGAATTAACACCGCATTAATAGCATTTGGTTTCAAATTTTTGCGTAACCAATCACGAGCAAATAAAGCACTATCATATAATTTTGTACCACCTTTTGCCTGTAAACTACTGATATATTTAATACCTTTATTTTTACCTTCAGGAGTACCTTTTATAATCACAGGCTCGTTAATCCTATCACTAAAAGTAATTAAAATAATTTCCTCTTTTATACCTAAATTATTGACATAATTAAGTAAAGTATTTTGCACCGCCGTTATTTTTTGCCCTGCCATCGAACCTGAAACATCAACAACTACTGCAACTTGAGAAGGTTTTTTGGCATAATTTTGCCAATTTTTAAGCATAGCTTCCACAACTTCAGGTTTAGGAGGGCGATAAGATTCATATTGTGGATTAGAATTTACTCCAAATTGAGCGTTAAATTTATTTTCAATAGAAACACCAGCAATAGCAGGGCGTAATCCCAATTCACTGGCAAAAGTTTGCAACTCAGGAGTAAGCATAAAATCTAACACCTTCCCAGCACCTTCTTTTTCTTCAGGAGATACCCAAGAAGCGTTAGGCAAAATTCCTCGAATATTTGAGCTAAAAGTTGATTTCGGATATACTGCTTGATATTTTGTTTGGTTTGCATCACCTTGACTATTGGCATGAATAACAGAAGATTCATAAACAGAGCCAACATTTGCCCAAAATACGCCATTTTTTACCATGGAATCAGCTAAAGAAGCGGTAGAAATACCATAACGAGTTACTTTACTCTGAATAGCTTTAACTTGCTCTTGATATTTCTTAATATCATCAATGGTTAAATCTTGAGGCGGTTTATTAGCTACGGAGGAAAATTGAGCAACTAAAGTCTGTAACCCAGAATTAGAGCGAATAGGAGACGTTTGTACAAAATAAATAGGTAAAGGTGACGCATTAGCATCTAATTTTTGATAGTTTTCATACTTCGATAACGCCGTATAAATATCTCCTGCTTTTTCCAAAGTCGGAGCCAACTCTTTTGTAGTCATAAATACCATAGGGCTAAAGACTAATAAAGGAGAATCGGTAATAGCTGGAATATAGTTTTTACTAGGAAAAATCTTATCAATTTGATAAATTAATTGACTATGATAAATTTCACCATCTACGGCGATTAAAGATGGAAATCTGGCATCATCGGCAGTAATTCCCCCCGTTGATAATTGTTGACTAAGAGAAACAACTTCAGTGATGACATCACCACTACCTTTAGCTTCACAAGTTAAATAAAAGGCTTTACCGCTACTTAATTTTGGCTTCGTGGCATTAAACTTAGTGGCAGTTTGTTGACAAAATTCTTCAAAACCACTACCCACTAAAAACTTAATGGGAATGCCAGAAGGTTGATTATTATTAGTATTCGCTCCATTACATCCACTAATTAATAAGGGTGTAATTATTAAAGGAAAAATTAATTTAAAATTTGAAACCATAAATAAAGGTTAAATTTTTGTTGTTATAAAGATCATAACTAATTTATTGCTTGGTTAAGGTTAAGGAAAAATTAATAATTAATTAGAAGTTACCCACTTGATTTCCTTAATCGTCTAAGTTTAGAGTTAGATAATGGAAAAAATCTTATCCATACTTCTTAATTTTTGCTATGATTATTGAAAATTTTGCGAAAATAAAAGAGTTAAAATGATTAAACAAACAAAACGCAATATAATCTTAAGCACTACGGTCTTGAGTACGTCTGTTTTTTTTATAATACAACTTCAGCCCAAGCTATAGGTATAATCTTTGATCAAATTGGTGACGGTACTCCCACTTCAGGTAATGGTACTTTTGCAAGTCAAGATTTTGAACCTATATTTAATGGTGCTGATATAGCTGTAATTGATGATTTCGTAACAACCACTGGGGTTAATCTTTCTCAGGCTAGTGCTGTATTTTCAACACAACAAGTTGGTGCTTTAGCTAATGTAACTGGGTGGAATGTAGGAATTTTTAGTTCTGTAAATGCTGGTGCTAGTAGTCTTATCGGCGACATAGCTAACGTAGTTGTAGCGACTAATAACGTTTCTTTAACCTCTGGATTTAATGCTAATAATGATACTCTAGTAAATATTCCCATTAATATTAGCTTAAACAATGCTGGAACTTATTGGCTAGGAATTTTCCCTAGTTTGAATTTTGATCCATTTGATCAAGTATTCGTAAGTTCTAGTACATTAGCTGATACTACTGCAAATAATCAATTCCAAGTAAACCCAGGTGGTAGTTTCGGTTTCACTAATAATACTCTACCAAATACTTTGAATGCTTCTTATCGTTTGCTAGGGGAAGCTCAATCAGTACCTGAACCTTTAACCATCCTTGGTACAGCAATCGCTTTAGGATTCGGTACAATCTTCAAGAAAAAAGTAAGTCAATAATCCCCTAAATCCACAATACTGGGGACTTTTCTTATTTTACTCCCCAAAGTTGGGGGGAGGGAGGCGATTCCCAAAATTGGGGGCGGAAATAGGAAGACTTAACTTAATTTACCCACTGTTGCCAAGCTAATTTAGCCGCACCTACCATCCCTGCTTGATTACCTAACTCTGCTACCATTAATTTTAATCCTATACGAGAGCTTTCTAACACTCTACGATTAATTTCCGCTTCCGTTGAAGGTAGAAAAAATTTACTACTCCCACAGACACCTCCTCCAATAATAATAACTTCGGGTGTCAGGATATAAATTAAACTAGCTAATCCATAGGCTAATTTTTTACCATAATTTTCCCAAAATGTCAAGGCTTCATGGTTATTATTTTCGGCTAACTGTCCTAATTCGGCAGGAGTTTTTTTAGTATCTCGATAAATTGCTGTAGCTGATACATATTGCTCTAATGAACCTTGATTACCACTGTTACACGGATGTCCTTCAGGGTTTAGGGTGATTAAACCTAATTCCGCAGCAGATCCTAAACGTCCTGTAAATACTTTACCATCAAGTATTATTGCACCTCCTACTCCTGTACCTAAAGTTAACATAATCAAATTTTGATAGTTTTTTCCTGCACCTAACCATGCTTCTCCTAACCCTGCACAATTAGCATCATTGGCGATGACAGTTTTTAATCCTGTTTTTTTCTCTAATTCATCGGCTAATGCTACATTATGCCAACCTGATAAGTTAATGGCTACTAAGGCAATTCTACCATGAACATCGGCAGGACCTGGTGTACCTATACCTAATGCTACAGCTTTTTTATTTGAGTTTAATTGTAATACTGTGTTAGCGATCGCATCTATTACGGCTTCAGGGGTAGCAGGTTGAGGGGTAGGAATAGTAACGGATTCTAAACAAGTACCATTTTCGAGAAATCTGCCTAATTTTATGGCAGTTCCTCCTAAATCTACCCCAATTACTTCTTTTTCTGTCATTTTCGTTTATTTACTCCATTATATTTATAATATTACTCTCTTAGGAGGTAAAGTCAAAAGATTTTAATAACGGTGTTAAGTTAGCAAAGGCTTTTCCTCGATGGCTTATTTTACCTTTCAATAGTGGTGACATTTGAGCAAAAGTTTGCTGAATTTCTGGTACAAAAAAAATGGGATCATAGCCAAAACCATTGTCCCCTATGACTTGTGTCAATATTTCTCCCTGACAAATTCCTTCAGTCTTAATCATTATTTCTCCATCAGGATTGGCGATCGCCACTGCACAAACAAATTGAGCATTACGGTTGGTTTCTCCCTCTAACTCTCGTAATAAACGACTAATGCGATCATGATCTGTTTTACCATATCGAGAAGAAAAAATACCGGGTTGCCCATTTAAAGCATCTACCATTAAACCAGAATCATCAGCGATAGCCCATTGTTTTACAGTTTTAGCAATTTGTGAGGCTTTAAGAATGGCATTTTCCATAAAAGTTTTGCCCGTTTCTTCCACCTCTAATTCAGGAGGTTTTAAAGCTAATTCTAGGTTAAATTCTTCTAAATATTCGAGTATTTCTTTGAGCTTATTTTCATTACCAGTAGCAACAACTAATTTTTTCATATATTCAATATTAATAAACACTAATAATCATGATAAAAATGAATATTATTCATAACAACATCTTAAGATTTTAAGATAAATTGAGACTAGGACAAAAATAAAGTATTATTCTTCTGCTTATTTTTATTATGGGTAGCATTTTAAGTGGTATTGCATTATTTAGTATCTTAAATCAAAATACTTCAAGAGAAATTACCACCCAAGCATTAATATTAATGAAGACAATGAGCTCCGTTAGAAACTATAAAAATACTCAAATAAAACCAGAATTAAACACTCAATTAGAAGATAAATTTTTACCTTAAAACTATAATTTTTAATAACTAAAATTGGCATTAATTAATAAATAAAAGTAATCTTAACAGAAAATTTTAAACATGACAATCTTTAATAAACTAAAGGCTACTAATAACTAATTATTCTGTCGCCCATTTTTTTGCCCAAGTTAAATTTTCTTGAACAATTTTTAAAGTAGGTGCTTCGGAATATAAGCGTAATAATGGCTCTGTACCACTGAAACGAATTAACAACCAACTATCATCCTCCATACGATATTTATAACCATCTATAGCTAGACAATTAACTACTTTTTTCCCCGCAATTTCTGTTAAAGGAGTATTTTCTAATCTTTCTTGTAATTGATTTTTTTGCTCGATATTTGCTAAAGTTAAATCAATACGATCATAATCAGAAGTAAAATTAACTTGTTGTCGTAAATTTTCGTAAAGTTCTGTAATATCTTTTCCAGATTTTACCACCGCTTCTAACACATATAACGCTGATAATAAGGCATCACGCTCAGGAATATGGTTACTATAACCCACTCCTCCTGATTCTTCTCCTCCTACTAACACCTGATGAGTCAACATTCTTTCTGCAATATATTTATATCCGATGGCGGTTTCTGATAAAGGAATCTTAAATAATTGTGCTATCTTTGGAATTAAATCTGAACCGCTTACTGTTTTTACTATTTCTCCTTCTAGGTTTCTTCTTGTGGCTAAATGTTCGATTAAAATGGGAATTAAAATTTGAGTACTACAAAAATTTCCGTTACCGTCAATACTAGCAATGCGATCGCAGTCTCCATCAAACACTAAACCGATTCTAAGAGCATCAGGATAACTTTTTGCTGCTTCTTTGATCTGACGAAATAACTCAGGAATATAACGGGCTAGAGGCTCAGGAGCAGCACCACCAAATAAAGGATCTCTTTGAGCATTAATTTCAGGAATATCACAACCTAATAAGCGACTTAAACCCGTAGAAGCCGCACCGTGCATTACATCCACTAAAATCTTTAACTTACCCGAAGTAATGGCATTTTTAATTAATTCAATATCGACTTGAGAACGCAGTTGATTACAATAACTTTCCCAAGGATCAAATAACTGTAAAGTACCTTTTTTATCAGCTTTAGGGATATATTCTTCTAATCGGGATTCAACTTTAGATGTAACATCTTCCGAAACCGAACCACCAAAACCACCTTTGATTTTTAAACCGAGATATTTAGCAGGATTATGACTAGCGGTTAAGACTAATGCACCTAAAGCCTTCTGAGCAAATGCCGCCCAACTAAAAGCAGGAGTAGGAGCGAAGTTGTCTGATAATAACACATCAAAACCAGCATCTTGTAGAGCTTCTGCGGTAATTTGTGCAAAATCTTCTGCCATAAAACGGCGATCATAACCCACTATAATGAGGTTAGAATTAGGGTTCGATTCTTGTAAAACTGTAGCGGCTAGAGGTGCTAATTTAGCGACACGCTCAAAAGTGAAATCGGCGGCAATAACTCCACGCCAACCATCAGTACCAAATTTTATCGGATTAGCTTGGAAAGGCATAAATAATAATTAACAATTAATAATTAACAATGAACAATTAGTCATTACTTTTTGATTTTGCTCATCACTAATTATAAGTTATGTTTGCACCGTTACTCTTAAGGTTGATTTTTTTTCTTCTAAGTAAAAAAAATAAGCAAAGATTTTAAGTTAAAATAATGACAAAATTCTTGCAAAAAAAGAAGTTTTAAGTTATATTAATTAACTTAGGTCAAAATATATATTAAAATTTGGCAAAAAGCCGAAGACAGCGGGAGCTAATAATTAGCTTAATGTTTCCTGCCGAGGTTGATGCAGATACTGATTAAAAGTAATTTAGAACAGAGTTTATCTTTTCTTAGTACGCTTTTTATTATTAAAAATTATCTTAATTCATCAACCCCAGAACCCAGCTGAATCAATATAGCTAGGGTTTTTTAGTGTCCGTTGGTCGATAAAAACTTTTAGTTTGACGAAAAATCAAATTAGAAAATCACAAAATTCAACACCTAAGGAGGTGAGAACAATATCTAAATCCCTAGAGAGTAAAAAACAAGAAGTAGCTGAAATTAAACAGTTACTTGAGAAGTCTCAACTGGCTTTTGTCGTTAATTATGAAGGTCTTACTGTTGCAGATCTAACCAATTTGCGTACTCGTTTAAGAGAAGGTGGAAATCTTTGTAAGGTAACAAAAAATACCTTAATGAGTAAAGCCGTAGAGGGTAACGAAAAATGGGAAGCCATTAATCCTCTCTTAAAAGGTACTTCTGCTTTTGTCTTAGCTGATGAGGAAAATATTGGTAGTGCTGTACGCGCTTATCAAGCATTCCAAAAAGAGCTGAAAAAAAGTGAATTACGAGGCGGTGTCATGGAAGGACAAATCCTCAGTGAAGCACAAGTTAAAGCCTTAGCTGATTTACCTACAAAAGAACAACTCATTGCTCAAATTGCTGGTTCAATCAACGCTATTACAGCAAAAGTCGCTCGTGGCATCAACGAAGTACCTACTTCTTTAGCTCGTGCTATCGATGCTGTCAAATCTCAAAAAGAAGCCGCTTAATTACATTCGGCAATATAATTTATTTCATTAATTTTACAAAGGAGATTCATCTTAATTATGTCTGATAAAGTACTAAATATTGTTGAAGAGTTAAAAACTTTAACCCTCTTAGAAGCATCTGAATTAGTTAAACAAATCGAAGACGTATTCGGCGTAAGTGCGGCTGCTCCTGTGGGTGGCATGATGATGGCTGCTGCACCTGTTGCTGTGGAAGAAGTTGAAGAACAAACCGAGTTCGACGTTATCTTAGAAAGTTTCGGTGAGAAGAAAATGGACGTTCTTAAAGTCGTTCGTACTATCACTGGTTTAGGCTTGAAAGAAACCAAAGAATTAGTAGAAGCTGCACCTAAAGCTGTTAAAGAAGCTGTTGGTAAAGAAGAAGCCGAAGCTATTAAGAAACAGTTAGAAGAAGCTGGTGCAAAAGCATCTGTTAAATAACATCACCATGATTTTTTTCTCTTAGAGTTATAAAATCCATAGAGGCAGGTTATTCATTTATTTAACCTGTCTTTTTTCATGCTTTATTTAACCTCAGTTTGATGCTTTGAATATCGGTTTCAGGTTTCAGGTTTCAGGTTTCAGGTTTCAGGTTTCAGGTTTCAGGTTTCAGGTTTCAAAGAATGAGTTTATAGATTATTCAATATTCTTCCTATCTCCTATCTCCTATCTCCTATTTAGGTTTATTTTGTTTTTCAGGGAAAAGAGTAAATAATAATTTATTTATATAAACTTGACCGACTACAGTATTCCCTTGAGGTGTTTTTTCTTCCCAAACATCGGTATTGAAAATTTCTGTTTCTATTTCTTTGCCCGTTGAAGATTTTTGCTCATTTTCTTCTAAGACATTTTTATAATCTTTTCCTTGGTTATTATTTTCTTCTGTAACTGATGGATTATCGGTTTTTATATTTTGAGAAAAGCCTTTTTTAATATCGTCAATAATCGTCTGAGTCTGAGAATTTACTTCTTCTTCTTTTGAATCTACTTGACGAGAGCGATCGCCAATAATTGAACCTGCTGGAATAACGCTCATAGCTTCTACTTTTGCATTATAAACCGTTACCGAAGCCCCTAAAGAAACTTGTTGCCCAATAATACAACTACCAAAAATCAAACTTCCTGAACCTAAAATAGTATTTTCTTGAATATAAATATCTCCTTCAGAAGCCGTAATGATTGTCCCCATGCCCACACAGACCCCCTCACACAGAACAATTTTATTACCGTTGGTAGCATTTAAAATTACACCCCTAGCAATAATAACACTTTGATCGATAGTGACATCGCCTCGTATTTGGGTTGTATCAATAGTACTAGGTTGAAGAATGGGTAGTGACATTTAATCAATTAACAATAAATTATTGATAAGGAAAAAGGGAGGAGAAAAGGAAAAAGAGGAGAGGAGAAGATTTGTCATTCCTAATTCCTCATTCCTAATTCCTCATTAAATTAAGGTCTTTGAATGATGGCTTCTAAAACACGACGTTTAGCTTGGGTATCAATACCAATTAAACGGACATATTCACCACTATGATCTTTTACACAAGCCTCTAAAGCTGAAATTACCTGACTTTCATTCTTACTCTCGATGGGAGAACAACTTTGCCAAGATTTGCTTTTAAAACGACGTATATCTGCGTGTTCAGTGCCGATACGATACCCTTGAGATAAGAGAGAACGCACTTGAGCTAAAGTATTAGCATCGAGAGAACTACTACCATTTTGAGTTTGGGTATAAGCATTACTTTTTGCACTGTTATTCGGCCACCCTCCTGACTCAAGAGATAGCCCCTTCAAGTTGCTATGATTAGTAGAATTACCATTACTGGTGACGGGTTGAGCTTGATTAGTTTGCCCTGGGCGTTGAATAATCATCTCTAATACTCGGCGTTTTGCCTTAGTATCGATACCGATTAAACGAACATACTCCCCTGCATGATCTTGCACACAAGCGTTTAAAGCGGAGATAACCTGACCTTCGCTAGTACCTTTGATGGGGGAACAGCTTTGCCAAGATTTGCTTTTAAAACGACGTATATCTGCGTGTTCAGTACCTACTTGATACCCTTGAGATAATAAAGAACGAACTTGGGCAATGGCTTCAGCACTTAAAGTACTATTACCAAAACTAACACCGTTACCGTTATTTGCGGGTGGTTGATAAGTAGAACTTGCACCATTACCATTGCTAGAAATAGTAGCAGTTTCTCCCGGACGTTGAATAATCACTTGAGACACACGGCGTTTAGCTTGAGGATCAACTCCCACTAATTGCACATAATTACCACTCAAATCTGTCAAATAACCTTGAATGGTGTTAATAGCTTCGTTAACAGAATGAGTTTTAATGCTAGGAGCAGTTAACCATGACTTGGTTTTAAAGCGACGAGTATCGGCATATTCCACACCGATATTATAACCCCCTTGAATTAATGATTTAATTTCGTGAGCTAAATCACTATTGCCTTTACTAACATGACCGTTACCATTACCATTTACTTTAGCCGTGTTACCATTACTTACTTGTACTGGTGCTGGGGTATCTCCCGGACGTTGAATAATGGTTTCAGCAATTCTACGTTTGGCTTGAGGATCAACCCCAATTAAACGGACATATTCCCCTTGATGTTCATTTAATATATTGCCTAATTCTGCTAAAATTCCGCTTTCATTAGTCGCATTTAAAGAGGCACTTAACCAAGATTTACTTTTAAAACGACGAGTGTTAGCGTATTCCACCCCAATGGTAGAACCTTGTCTTAATAGAGACTTGACTTGATTGATAATATCTGTATTTAAACTCATATTAGTTACTGGTTGAGAACCATTAGTTTTATTATGGGTTGAGGTTTTAACTTCCCCGTTATTACTTTGTTTAATAGAATTAATACAAGCATGATTATCAGCACAATGATAACCAGCGGCTAATGTTTCATTGATATGGACTACATGGGCGGCAAATTCTCGATCTTCAGGTTGCACATCAGGAAGGCGATCTGCTTGTTGTTGATTAGTAATCACCGAACCAGAAGGCACATATTTTCCAGCAGGTATTTCTACATCTTGAATCAGAACGTGCATCATGACAATACAACCATCTCCAATTCTGGCATTAAATACCGTGGAGCGAAAACCGATAAAACAGTGATTACCTACATAAGCTGGGCCATGAATTAAGGCTAAGTGGGTAATGCAAGTATCTTCACCAATCCAAACGGAATAGTCTTGACCATCATCACCTTTAACTCTACCTTGCTCTAGTCCATGAATTACCACCCCGTCTTGAATATTGCTACTGTCACCAATAGAAAAAGGCGTACCTTCATCCGCACGAATAGAAGTACCCGGGGCGATTAAAACATTTGCTCCTACTTTCACATCTCCAATTAAATTAGAGAAGGAATGAACATAAGCACTATCATCTACTCTTGGTTGTGCCAAATTTTTTGACCAAGGAGTAGGAGGAGCAGCCATTGTCGGGACGCTCACAATAAACCTCCACTATAATTTTTTGACTTAATCTCTCAAGGACACTGATTAGGATGTTAAGAATATCTTTAGTAAATAATACTTTCGTCCTAATTTGTCCTGATAGATTGATTTTGTTTTAGTTGTTACAGATTAAAATTAAAATACTAAATAAAGTATTTAATACATTCTTTCTGCATCTTTCTTACTATAGAGCTTATCCGATGCCACCGTTACAGTATCTATAATGCCTATTACCATCGCATCTACCGGGCGTTCTTCTTGTCCAGTTTCCTTTCTAGCTGAACTGCCACGAGTTACAAGAACCCACTCATTGATTCCAGCGCCTACTATATCTCCTGCTACTTCATAGTTCGGGAGAAGATTACCACTAGCATCTAAAAATTGTACTAAAAGTAACTTGACACCAGTTAACGTCCGTGATTTGTGATTACTAACAACTGTACCACACACTTTGGCCATTTGCATTAATTTAATTCCTGATTATGGTCGGCGCAAAGGACGAGGATTGATACTTTCTCTGAATTGTTCTACTTCTTCGGTATAACGAATAGGTAATACATATTCAAGGTTTTCGTGAGGACGAGCAATAATATGATGGGATAAAACTTGTCCACCTTTTACTCGTTTGACGTTTTCAATTCCTGCGGCTACAGATGCTTGTACTTCAGAGACATCTCCTCTGACAATAACGGTAACACGACCTGTTCCAATTTTTTCATAACCCACACGGGTTACACGAGCGGCTTTTACCATAGCATCAGCGGCTTCTACCACGGCGGGAAACCCTAAAGTTTCTACCATTCCTACTGCAATTGACATATTTTTTTTTGATATTTTATGTTTGGAAACTTATAAATCAATAACTAAGAGTTTTATGTCTTTAATTTTGATCATCGATTTAGTCAACTATAAGCTAATTATTAATAGCTACGAAATTGCTCTACTTCTTCGGTGTAACGAATGGGTAAAACGTATTCGAGGTTTTCATGAGGACGTGCAATGATGTGAGTTGATAAGACTTCACCACCACTTACTCTGTTTGCCGCATCGATTCCTGCGGAGATAGAGGCTTGTACTTCAGATACGTCACCACGAATAATAACCGTAACACGACCACTGCCGATTTTTTCATAACCCACAAGAGTTACACGAGCGGCTTTTACCATAGCATCGGCGGCTTCTACTACTGCTGGAAACCCTAAGGTTTCGATCATCCCTACTGCAATTGACATTTTGTTTTTTCCTTGATACACTAAATCTACTTAAAATTGAATCCGAACCTACGATTAAAAAGTTTTTATCTACTCATAAACTTCCAAGACTAACAAATCAACTTAGTTAATCAGTAAATAATGAGTATTTTTACTTTGTTGATTCGTAAATTGACGAGGATTCAAGATATTTTTTAATCTATCTAAAATAAGCATAAACAAGCATGGTACGTTTGACAAGATAAATGACCATGATATTTATTAATCTATTCCTTAATAATTCTTAATAGCTATAATTTACATTAGATTAGTGAGTTAATTCCTTTCGACTTTGTCAGGTAAAAAATTTTCTAATTATTAATAATCTCAATATTTCAAACTTATGGATTTAATTAATTTACAAAGTACTTTAGATAATCTTTCTTTCGCTGTCCTTTTCCTGACGATGTTATGTTACTGGATAGGTACGGCGTTTCCTAATTTTACCGTTTTACCTAAAATTGGCACTTCTGGTATGATTATCGCTAATTTAGCCATGGCTACGTTGTTAATTGCCCGTTGGATTGAAGCTGGATATTTTCCTTTAAGTAATCTTTATGAATCTTTATTCTTCTTAACATGGGGAATTACCGCAGTACATTTAATCGCTGAGAATATGAGTAGTAGTCGTTTAGTCGGGGTGGTTACTGCTCCTGTAGCTATGGGCATTACTGCTTTTGCAGCCTTATCTTTACCTCCTGAAATGCAACACAGTGAACCCCTTGTACCTGCTTTGAAATCTAACTGGTTGATGATGCACGTTAGCGTAATGATGTTTAGCTATTCAGCTTTGATGGTAGGATCTTTAATGGCGATCGCATTTTTAATTCTAACTCAAGGCAAAGAAATTCAATTGAGAGGAAGTTCTGTCGGTACAGGAGCTTACCGTAATGTTAAAAAACTGAATCTTAACTATAAAGTGGAGTCTGTAACCTTCGACAGGGATAAATCTTCAGGAAATACTGCTGTTTTAACTCAACCTACCACAGAAGTTATTTCTTTATCTCCTGAAAGACTGAGTTTAATCGATACCCTAGACAATATCAGTTATCGTATTATCGGTTTAGGTTTTCCCTTGCTTACCATCGGTATTATTTCAGGAGGTGTATGGGCAAATGAAGCATGGGGATCATACTGGAGTTGGGATCCTAAAGAAACATGGGCATTGATTACATGGTTAGTATTTGCCGCTTATTTACACTCAAGAATTACTAAAGGTTGGCAAGGCAAAAAACCTGCAATTTTAGCCGCTAGTGGTTTTGTGGTGGTTTGGGTTTGTTATTTAGGAGTCAATTTACTCGGTAAAGGTTTGCACTCCTACGGATGGTTTTTTTAATAGCTATTGTCTTATGCTATTTTTTATGAGATTCCATTTGTATTTTAAGAAAAACATCATAATTATAGAAGTTACCAAAAACAACTATTTTTATCAGGTTTAAATACTCTTTATGGTGGTTTGTGGGCATTACCCACCCTACATTTTAGATTCTAAAATTGATTTTTGCTGATTAAGTATTTTTGATCTGATGCAAGATCTCAGTTAAATAAAAACTGTTAAATTAAAAGCATTCAATTTTGATAATTTTTATATATAAATAGTATTATAGTAATCCTATTTGAGTCTTAAGAAAATAATAAGTTAAATTTCCCCCAAAATTGGGGGTTAGGGAGCGAAACTTCTCACCAATGATAAAAATTACTAAAACGGGAATTGGGAAAGCTATTGTTTTTTTTATTTTTTTCAGTATCAATAGCGGTATAACAAGCAAAGTATCTGCTGATGTTGATAATTGTATAGACTATTTAGTTGATCAAGGTATGCGCGCTAGAGATGCACGGGAAGCCTGTTCAAAAGTCACCCATGACGATAAAAAAACAAAACTAAATCCATCTCAAAAAATGTGCTTTTCTGCACAAAAAGGAAATGGACAAAGTCTGCGTTATGAAAATGGTCAAGTTATGACTTATAGTGCTGGTAATCCTGGTGCAACTTGGTATTATTCTAATGGTCAAGTAATGACTCATAATGCTGGTAACTCTAGTGCAACTTGGTATAATCCAGACGGGAGTGTATTAGCTTATAGTGGATACTCAATTCCTCTACCGTTATCACTATATCCATGTAACTACATTGAATAAATCTATTTATAATCAACAATAACATTGACACTCCTCTGCCTAAAGGCGAGAGGATACTTAAGAAATTAGCCTAAACTTACGTTTAAGTAACTTATTCTCAACGGGCTAGTCAAAAGCCCACTAGACACTTGGGAGAAACCCTTGTGCTTACTTTTACGTCCTATATTCCATGCACCATTGCTGTCGGAATTAGTAACAGTACCATCTTTTGAGCGATACAAACCACGCTTAATTCTTTTCCCACTAAAAGTGTATTTAGTAGAAATATCTGGATTATAGGTAGGGATGTCATCGTTATCTAAGGCACTCGCTTTGCTGGTATAAGATTCTTCTTGTTCTATATATTGAATCCCATAGTTTTCACATAAAGCCTTTAGCTTTTCTCTAAGAGAATAATGAGGAATCTGAACAAAATTTTGATTGTTTCTGCGTCCGATATTGGCTTCTTGTTTCCAACCCTTGTTAACTCCTACAATTAAAGTGCCGATGTCTAATCTTAGACAATTATCAACAATATACTTAGCTGTCTTGTTTAGATAATCTCGAACTTGATTACCTCGCTTCAAGAGCAATTGTACTTGTCTTTTGGTTAATCCTTTTATCCCTTGTTTATCTTTGATGGATTGCAACCTAGTATTTTCTTTGTTGTACCACTGGTTATAACTTTTTAATCTTCTGCCATCGATAATAAACGATGCCCCATTGGTACTAACGCAAGTCGCTAAATTATTGATTCCAAAATCTACAGACAAAGCATTGTCGGACTTAAACTTAACAATTTGCGGTTCTTCCTCTGTGATAAATTCTACCTCAAAAAACTGACAATTATATTTAGGATGTATTCTGACTTCCTTTAATTTATCAGGATCTAATCGTTGAGGAAAAGGAATTTTGATTTCCCCATAATCTTTCTTAAATTCCCTAGACATAGGAACTTTAAACCACCCATCCTTAACTATAATTCGAGGTATTATCAGGGGGAAATAACCATCCTTCTTGAGATACCGTGGTAAAGAAATTTGGTTGAACTGATAATTGCCTGACTTCACTTTTTTAATTAAGTTGAAAAAAGAACGGAAACTTCTATCTACAACCTTCAGAGTCTGTTGAGCTATATTGGTATTTAGTAACTTATAGTTTTCATTAGTCTTGCATTGGTGATAATTGGACTCGTAACGCAGAAAACCATTCTCTAAAAAGAAAAACTGCCTGATCTGATATAGCCCTACATTGTATAAATTTTTTGTTAATCGACACAACCCTTGTAAAGCTACAAATTCAGATTTAGACAGTCCTCTAATTTGGTTCTTCTGTGTTTTATACATATTGTTATTTATTCAATATATATTTAATCTACAGCGAGAAAAAAGAAATGTCAACACTGAGATAGAATAATATAACGCCGTCCTAGAAGGAGGGGGTTTCAAACCCAAAGATTTTGATGAATAAGAAAAAAAAAATAGGTGTTGCCATTGTTGGCACGGGTTTTGGTAAACAAATTCATTTACCAGCATTTCAAATTCATCCTTCCACAGAAGTTACTGCTATTTATCATCGCAATTTAGATAAAGCAAGAGCGATCGCCCAAGAGTATAATATTCCTTATGGTAGTGATAATTTAGAAGAAATTTGCTCTTTGTCTGATGTTGATGTGGTTAGTATCTCAACACCGCCTTTTTTACATTATGAAATGGGGAAAATTGCCCTTGAAAATAATAAACATATTCTCATGGAAAAACCTCTTAATCTTAATGCTAATGAGACAAAAAAATTAGACCAATTAGCTCAAGAAAAAGGTAAGATTGCCATTGCTGATTTTGAATTTCGTTTTATTCCTGCTTGGCAACTATTAAAAGAATATTTAGAGCAAGATTATGTTGGTAATATTCGACTGATAAAAATAGATTGGTTAGTGCCTTCTCGTGCTAATCCTAATAGATCATGGAATTGGTATTCTGTCAAGGAAAAAGGCGGAGGTGCATTAGGTGCGTTTGGTTCTCATGTTTTCGACTATCTTCATTGGTTATTCGGTGAAGTAGATACGATTTCCGCTCATTTAAGTTGTGCCATCGCCCAACGGCCAGATCCTTTGTCTAATAACCAACTAAAACCTGTTACAGCAGATGATACTTGTTTAATCACCCTTGAATTAAAAACAGGCACACCAGTACAAATTAACCTAAGTTCTGTAACTTATCAAGGAAGAGGACATTGGTTAGAAATTTACGGCGAAAAAGGCACATTAGTATTAGGAAGTAGCAATCTTAAAGACTATGTTCATGGTTTTAAATTATACGCTTCTGATGGAGATAAACCGTTAACAGAGGTAGAAATACCAAAAAGATTAGCTTTTCCTCAAGTTTACACTGATGGCAGATTAGCACCTTTTATTAGAGTTGTTGATCAATTAGTCAATTCTATTGACACCAATATTAATTTACAACCTTCGTTAAAAGAAGGATATTATTCACAATTATTAATGGATTTAACTCAAGAATCACACCAACAAAAAAAACAGTTAAAAATTAAGCCTCTTTATTAGGATAAAAAATCTTGTTTCTCCGTATATATAAGGAGTTTTATGGAATTTTCATCTAAAAGTTCAGTAATTACTACATGGGGAAAAACAGTATTTTAGGTAACAATAAAAGATAGATAAATAAAGTGATCTAAAGACTGTAATTATAATTTTATTTGCCTTCACCATGACTGAATAAAAGAGGATAAGACCATGTTCAACAATAATCAAATTAGTAATAAAAAATCTTTTGGTACTAAATTTCTTTATGGACTTCTTGCACTTAATAAACATAGTCAAAAAGGAACAACCCTCGTAGTAGCAACAGTTATGGGGATGATGGTTATTGGTGCGGCAGGTTTAGCTATGGCAAAAGCAAACAGTGAAAAAACTAATACTATCGCTGATGAACAAACAAAACAAGCCATTGCGGTAGCAGAAACAGGTATTTCACGCATTCAAGGTTTATTTATCCAAGAACCTCGTTTAGCTCTAGTATTAGATGAAGAACAATGGCAAGAAATCGTAAATGATGGACCTGATAAACTAGACGGTAACTTAAATGAACTGGCCGATTCCGAATCAACTCAGACAAGCTGTAGTAGTAATCAAGGAACTAACTCTAAAACACAACAAGTAATTGATAGCTTACAAGCACAAGTTTTAGGCATACCAGATAATAATACTATGGGAGACACCACCCAAGATAGTGGAACTCCTCAAGGTTGGGTTTCATTAGATGATAAACGTCAATATCAACTTATTAGTTATGGTAACAATGACGGAATTGGTACTTTAGCTATTTTAGGCAAAGTTGGTGGTGATAACGGCTCTATGGCACGAATTAAAGTAGAATTTGATGCTAGTTTAGGGGGTTCTACTGCGGCTGATAATACTAAAGAAGTCCCTGGGCTTTGGATTACTGATGTCGGTAACGACTGGGCAAGAGATAAAGTTAATGGTGATATTAAAATATTTTCTTGTAAAACATTAAGCCAAATAACAGGTGCTCCTGATGAAGATAATCTTTATGATGAAGAGGCTCAATCCATTAGCGTTTCTCCTGAAGCTATGCCAGATACGCCGAATTTACCGTCTTCATACTATACTGTTGAGGGATCTGTCTCTGGAATGACTTTTCCTCGAAATGGTACACCAGCAGTTCCAGCTAAAGAAGCAGTTTATAAAAAAGGTGTTTTAATAACTCCCGCCGTTCCAGCTATTCCTGCAAGTCAAGGAGATGCTCCAGACTCTAGCGGTTATTATCATTATTTAATTGACAATTTAGATATTAATGGCGGTAGCAATGTAACCATCAAAGATAACACAAAAGTAATTTTTTATGTTAGAGGTAATATCAACTTAAGCGGTAATCCAGACATCAATCCTAGTGCAGTGAACACATCTGCTAACTTACAAATTTATGGAAATACTTACACTACGGGTAATGAAACAAAATACGGTTGTGGCTCTTTAGCTGTCGGCAGTCAATGTCCTACTTTACAAGCTCATTTTAACGGTACTGGTACAGTGAAAGCCTTTGTTCATGCTCCTGCTGCCGTTGGTAGTGTTAATGGTGGTGGTAATACTAACGGTAACTTTAAAGGTTCTATGTGGATTAAATCATGGGATTCTAGCTCTGGTAATTCTAAAGTAAAAGTTGATGCTGTTGGTACTTATAGTCAATATTTAGGTAGTGATAAAAGAGTAACTAAAAATACCTATACCATTGGTAATATTTCTAATTGGCAAAGAGAAAAAGCTCAATAACAATAAACAATTAACTTCCTAGGGGCGTAATATCTTACGTCTCTATTTTGTATTATTTTATTCAAAGTCACAAATAGTGTAACCATTTCTACCCTTAGCTTTGGTAATATATAAGGCTTGATCTGCTTTTTTAATCAAAGAGTCAATATCTTCACCGTGATGAGGGTAAATCGCAACCCCAATACTGGTAGAAGTTTGAAGCGTAACACCATGACAAACAAAAGGATTTGTGACAGATTTAATAATACGATCAATGATGACAATTAAATCATCTTTAGAGGCAATATCGGGTAATAAAGCGATAAATTCATCTCCTCCCCACCGTGCGAGACAATCACTTTCCCGAAGACAATGTTTCAGTCGTCGAGAAAACTGTTTTAGTAAACAATCCCCAATATCATGACCATGATTATCGTTAATTTGTTTAAAGTAATCTACATCAAAAAAAAGAATTGCTACTAAAATATTTTTTCTTTTAGCGTTAGCTATGGTTTGAGATAGGCAATTAATAAAA
Organism: Geminocystis sp.; assembly: GCF_041753295.1. NCBI lineage: Bacteria > Bacillati > Cyanobacteriota > Cyanophyceae > Chroococcales > Geminocystaceae > Geminocystis > Geminocystis sp. The sequence continues at coordinate 53,701 of NZ_JBGSUU010000064.1, read as the reverse complement.
AAATTACGTTTATATAAACCAGTTAAACTGTCATGATAAGCCTGATATTTTAGTTGATTTTCTAATTTTTTTCGATCACTAATATTACTAAAAACAGCACAAAAAACTAATTTATTTTGATAGTTAATTAAACTTACACTTAACTCAACATCTACAGGTTCACATCGTTTTACTTTTAATTTTAATTCTTTTTTAAAACTAATTTTTTTTTCTTTTAGTTGTGTTAATTTATGCTTAAATTCTGGGTGTTTATTAGCTAATAATTCTTCTATATTTTTATGTATTAATTCTCCGAAAGAATATTTAAGGATTGTTGTAGTAGCAATATTTGCTTCAATAATGATAAAATCATCGACAGTAAATAAGATAATTCCTTCCGAAATTTGTTCAATAACAGCTCGATATTTTGCTTCGCTATCTTTAAATTTTGCTTCAATTTGTTTGCGTTCAGTAAAATCAAATAAGTAACTTCTAATCAGTTTTAATTCTGGTAAATAATGAATATATTGCTCAAAAGTTTTATGGTGATAATGTACTTCTCTTACAAATAAATTTCCTTGTATTTTATGGTCTGCTTTTAGTAAGTTAGATAACACTACATGAGTCATTTTTTCTTCTATTAAGTTCGGAAAACATAAACTTGCTGCTTGATTATAATAAGTTAACTTTCCTTGTAAATTAATTTCAATAATAGGATACGGACTAAGTTCAGCAAAAGAGCTAAGTTTAGAAATATAGTCAATAATATTGTCTTTATCTAAATATATTTTATCAATATTATAGTTATCTTTTGTTAATGTTCGTTTATCATAATCTTCTTGTTTATTATCTTTATCTAAAGTTTTTTCTAAGTCAATAGTAGTAAAAATATCAGTTATTTTTGAATTTTTATCAATAACAAAATACCTTGCTTTTGCTTCTTCACTAAATTTGATTAAATCTCCATGTTCTAAATATTTATTATCATATTTTTTATCATTAATAATTAAACCATTAGTACTCAGATTACCTGATAAATTTCCGTCAAAAATTTTATAAAAAAATAGATTCTCTTCTTGATTATATTCTTTTACAATAGTAGCATGGTGTCGAGAAACCGATTGATCATAAATTACGATTTCTGCATCATGACGACGACCAATTTCATAAATTTCATCTTGTAAATAGATAATTCTTTGATTATTTCCATCCTCAATAATCAGCAAATAAAAATAATGAATTTTATCCAACTCTTCTTCAGTTAAATTATTTTTCTGAGAATCTAAAACCTTTTGTAAAGAACATTTTAATTGTTCATCTTCGTTATCAAACCCAGAAGAAGATTGATTTTTCATGATTCCATTATAATAATTAATATCATTCATCTCTCTTCAGTATATTAATTAAAATTCAATAAAGGTATAGTAGAGTTACTTAATTATACTCAGTATAAATACGGAAATCAAGAAATGGATTATTAACAAGATTAAATTTTTTTAATGGATACTTTATCTATTCGTTGTTATTTTCTGAGGATTTTCTAAATTAGCAATAATAGTTCTTTCTCCGTATTGAAGTAAGTTTTCTAACGTCATTAGTCGATTATTCCAAGTTTCCACTTGTAAAGCATTTTTCTGTTGATGTTTCGCTAAATATCTAGGTAGTTTTGCTTTTAGTGATGATAATTCTTTTTGTGCTAAGAGCAAATTATTCCCAGAAGGGTTTTGTGCTAACTGTTTTAGGTGATCGCCTAATTGATCAGCTTGGGTTGCCCACTCTTTAAGAGAACGAGAATCCATGGTAATTTGATGATTGATTAAGAGAAAATTCCACTCTTTAAGTAAAGCCTGATAACGAGAAAAAGCACTTTCAAAAGGTTGACGATGGGGAGTCGGCTCTTGAGTTTCAGGTGCGATACCTTGAGTTTGTTTAAACATAACACCTAAATCAGAATTAAAATTTTCCGCTGCAAATAAAGCAAAACCCCCCGAAGGCATATTACGAATGGATTGCATTTGGTCAAAAGTTTCGGCATTAGGAACGTTTAATAAACGAATACCGGGGATAATTAAACTAGGATTTTTTTGAGAGAAGGCGAAAACAGCTTTAGTGCGATCTTCAAAACTACCAGTATCTAAAGCATAAGTCATTAATACCATCATATCTACCCATTCGCTATAAATCCATTCTTCCCAATGTTGTTGTAAAGTAGATAAACGTTCAAGACGTTGCATAGGAAATACAGCCGTAGAGACTACTAAATCAGGACGTTTACTTTTAAGCCGTTGAGAACTTTCGGCCACAAAACTATTAATTTGTTGAATCCGAAAATTTGTCCATTGTTTCCAAGCAGGAGAAGATGGTTTAATGGTTTTAGGATCAATACCATAGGTTTGTTTAAATAAACTGCGACTAACATCGGTATAACCAAAATTTTGCCTAGTAATTTTATCTTGAAAAGGATAACGAATATAATCTAATTGAATACCATCTACATCATAATTAGTGGCAATTTCATCTAACAAAGCTAATAAATAGCGTCTAACTTCCGGATTAGCAGGATCATAAAATGCTTTTTTAAACCCCGGAGTACGATTAAAAACATGACCATTTTGATCTTTTAGTACCCAACTTGGATTACGAGATAAAACAGGACCTAAATAATTCTCAGGTTGCCCTAAAATACGATTATGTCCTTGATTAGCCGCCGCAAAAATCCATGCCCAAGCGTGTAATTCCATGCCTCTTTCATGGGCTAACTCAATGGATGCTTGAAGGGGGTCCCATCCTTTCGTCATGGGGTTTTGAGCTGGTGCAACTCGACTAGGATAAATAGGATAACTAGAGTTAATAGTTTCAAAAAAGATGGTATTAATTCCCGCTTCTGCCATACGATCAAATAACGGTTTAAGATCTTCTTTTGACTTTGCCTTAACAATTGTACCTCGATCAACCCACATAGCTCTGACTTCTGGTTGAGCAAAATGACTATCCACGGGGTAGTTATCCCATAGACTACGACGAGCTTCTAGCCACATTTGTCTTGCTTGACTATAATTTTGTCGGGCTAAAATCGGAAAATCTTGTAATACTTGTTTACCATTGGCGATGGCTTTTGAAGCAGAATTATTACCATAACGATTAATACTCTTGCTTTCATTATTCCGAGAGTTAGACTTAGCAGGATTTTTTAAAACATAATCTGCCACCGTCGTCATCGGTGCATCATATTTTACTTGTTTAGCTTCTACCGTAATTAAAGTACTTTCTACTCGATAGATTAAATCTTGTAATTCTTCTACCATTTGATTAATCTCTTTTCCTGAAACAGAGTTAACAGGCAATGAAGCGTGAAGATTAGATGATTTATTTATGAAACTTGAAGAAACCGAATCTATATTATGATTAGAATCAAGACTTTGAGCAAAAACAGGAGGAGAAGAAATAATACTCACTAAAAGCAATAATTTTTTTATACTAATCCATAAACTTAATTTTTGGTGATTAATCATGATATTAACTATATATACGAATACTGACTTTTATAAATATTAAATAATTCTTAATAAATCATACCAACTGATGGTTCTTAATATCTGAAGGAAGTATAAAAACCTTGAAAAATTGATGAATTACCATGACAGTTGATAATTGAGAGGGAATAACTGATAATGAGAAAAACATTAATATTAAAACTTATATAAATTCTTATTTTATGACTGATTCTCACCCTATATTACCTCCTCAATACGAACCTCAAACCACCGAAGCTAAATGGCAGGAATTTTGGCGACAAAACGAAACCTTTAAAGCTAATCCAAATAATGAGGGAGAGGCTTATGCTATTGTCATTCCTCCTCCTAACGTTACAGGAAAGTTGCACATGGGACATGCTTTTAATACATCCCTGATTGATACCTTAATTCGTTACCATCGCATGACAGGGAAAAATACCCTTTGTTTACCCGGTACAGATCATGCTAGTATTGCGGTACAGACAATTATTGAAAAACAACTCAAAGAAGAAGGTAAAACTCGTTACGACTTAGGGAGAGAGAAATTTTTAGAGAAGGCTTGGCAATGGAGAGAAGAATCAGGAGGGGCGATTGTTAACCAACTACAAAGGTTAGGTTTATCGGCAGATTGGAGTAGAGAAAGATTCACCCTTGATGAAAATTTATGCACCGCCGTTAAAAGTGCCTTCATTAAACTATATGAAGAAGGGTTAATCTATAGAGGAAAGTATATGGTTAACTGGTGTCCAGAATCTCAATCCGCCGTATCTGATTTGGAGGTAGAAAATAAAGAAGTTGACGGTAATTTATGGCATTTGCGTTATCCATTGACAGAAGGCGATGAATACTTAGAAGTGGCTACCACACGCCCCGAAACCATGTTAGGAGACACCGCCGTAGCTGTTAACCCTAATGATGAGCGTTATCAACATCTTATCGGTAAAACCCTTATTTTACCCATCACTTTTAGAGAAATTCCCATTATCGCCGATGATTTTGTAGATCCAACTTTCGGCACAGGATGTGTTAAAGTAACACCAGCACATGATCCTAACGATTTTCAGATGGGTAAGCGTCATGATCTACCTTTTATCAATATTTTAAACAAAGACGGTACAATTAACGAAAACGGTGGTGAATTTCAAGGGCAAGATAGATTTGAAGCACGGAAAAATGTTGTTAATCGTCTTAATGATGAACAATTTTTAGTCAAAGTTGAGCCCTATCGTCATAGTGTACCTTATAGTGATCGAGGAAAAGTACCCGTTGAGCCTCTTATTTCTACTCAATGGTATGTGAAAATTGAACCTTTAGCCCAAAATGCTTTACAAGAATTAGATAATAATCACTCTCCTCATTTTGTACCGGAAAGATGGCAAAAAGTCTATCGAGATTGGCTAGTAAAAATTCAAGATTGGTGCATTTCTCGTCAACTTTGGTGGGGACATCAAATTCCTGCTTGGTATATTATTAGTAAAACTGGAGGAGAAATTACCGATGAGACTCCTTTTGTTGTAGCATTTGATGAAATTTCTGCGAGTGACAAAGCCGTTGAGCAATACGGAGAAGATATAATCATAACTCAAGATCCAGATGTGCTTGATACATGGTTTTCTTCTGGATTATGGCCTTTTTCTACCATGGGTTGGCCCAATGATACCGATGATTTAGCTAGATATTATCCTAACACAACTTTAGTAACAGGATTTGATATTATCTTTTTTTGGGTAGCCCGAATGACGATGATGTCAGGTCACTTTACTGATAAAATGCCTTTTAAAGATGTTTATATTCACGGCTTGGTAAGGGATGAAAACGGCAAAAAAATGTCAAAATCCGCCAATAATGGTATTGATCCTTTATTATTAAGCAATAAATACGGTACAGATGCCCTAAGATATACTTTAATTCGTGAAGTGGCAGGGGCGGGGCAAGATATTAGTTTACAATATAATCGAGAAACTGATGAGTCGGAATCTGTGGAAGCTAGTCGTAATTTTGCCAATAAATTATGGAATGCTGCCCGTTTTGTGTTGATGAATTTAGAAGGTAAAACTCCCCAACAGTTAAGTTATCCGAATTTACAGCAGTTAGAATTATCCGATAGGTGGATACTTTCAAGATTTAACCAAGTTATCAAACAAACAAGAGAAAATATCGAGAATTATGGATTAGGAGAAGCAGCAAAAGGATTATATGAATTTATCTGGGGTGATTTTTGCGACTCTTACATCGAATTAGTAAAAACTCGTTTATGGATAAAAGGAGAATCTTCTTCTCGTGTGGTAGCACAACAAACTTTGGCTTATGTATTAGAAGGTATATTAAAACTTTTACATCCTTTTATGCCTCATATCACCGAAGAAATTTGGCACACTTTAACCCAAAATAACAATGATAGTTTAGCCTTACAATCTTTTCCTGAAGTTGACGAATTAATCAATTTATCTCCTCTTGTAAATACTCCTTTGATGACTATAAATGAAAGTGAGGATGGTAAAATTATTAAATTAGGTAATCAAGTTGTTAATCTATTACCAGATCAAGTTAGCGGATTTATTCGTAAATATCAACAACCTTTTACTCTATTATCGATAATTTTTATTACTTTCGTCGTTTTACAGTTAATTACTTCTATTCTCACCGCTATTCATGATTTTCCTCTCTTAGCACCCTTTTTACAATTATTGGGATTATTATATGGTTTATGGTTTACTTATCAAAATCTACTATTTGCCGAATCCAGAGGAAAAACTTTCGGCAGGTTAAACAACTTCAAACAAGAAATTTTTGGCTATTCTTCCACTGATAACGGGATAAAAATAGAATTGCCTTCCTCAACTTTTCCTATTATTACTACGGTGATTGATGAAGACTTAGAAAACAGTTTTAGTCTTTTATTTGAGACAATTCGGGGGATTCGTAACCTCCGCGCGGAGGCAGAAATAAAACCGGGTGTTAAGGTTAACGCTATTTTACACTCAAAAAATGACATTGAAAGGGCAATTTTAAATCAAACCCAAAGTTATATCAAAGAGTTAGCAAAAGTTGAAAACCTCACCATTACGGATAGTTTAACAGAAGAAGTATCAAAGGCAATTGCTACGGTTGTTGGTACAATTCAAATATTGATACCTTTAGACGGTATTATTAATTTAGAGAAATTAATTACTAAACTAGAGAAAAAACTCAGTAAAATTGAGGGAGAAATTAAGTCTTTAGAAGGTAGATTAAATAATCCTAACTTTATCAATAAAGCACCTCAAGATATTATTGACACAGCACAAAATGCCTTAACTGAAAGTAAAATTCAAGGAGAAATTCTGCAAAAACGTATTGACTTACTAAGATAATTAAAGAATGAGTAATGAGTAATGGGTTTAGTTATTTATTACTCTTGACTTTTTTCGTTGTTAATTGTTCACTGTTAATTGTTCATTGTAAAATGTTATATCTTGCTCAAGTTACTAGAAATATTGCGTCAGGGAATTTAGAACTACATTTACTTGCAGTAGAAGAATCTAAACTACAATGGACATTGTGTCACGAAAATTTTTTACCTTTAAATTCAGACTCTGAAGTAACTTTTGTCGAAGGATTATTGCTTTTATTACAATTAGATGAAAATAACCACATAATTCGTTGTCGAGATGCGAAAGACTGGGTGTTAAATTTAGTGAGGGAGTATTTAGTGGAAGGACATTCTAACGCTAATCTTAACATTCCTGAAGAACAAAATCGTATTGAAAAATGGAGACAAGAGTTAACCTCTCAAAGTCAAGATTTAACTCGCATACGCCTAGAAATAGAAACTCGGCGAGAAGAATTACAACAATTGGAGGAAAATTTGCATTTCGAGAGAGAAAAACTCAAGGGAAACAATGAAACTAAGGAATTTAATAACTAAGTTAAGAAGCAACCGTAGAGACACTGGTTTTAGCAAAAATCATTCTACCCGCTGAAGTTTGTAAAGCAGAAGTAACAGTAACTCTTAATTCTTCTCCAACATGATTATTGGCGTCTTCTACCACCACCATTGTACCATCTTCTAAGTAACCAATACCTTGAGTTGGTTCTTTGCCATTTTTAAGAATTTTTAAGTCGATATAATCCCCCGGAAGATAAATCGGGCGCACGGCTTGCGCTAAATCGTTAACATTAAGAATGAGGATTTTCTGCAAACTCGCTACTTTACTTAAATTAAAATCATTGGTAATTAACATGGCGTTAATGTCATGGGCTAAATGTAATAGTTTTGCATCCACTGTAGTTACATCTTCATATTCCGCAGGGTGAATAACGATGGTTTCAGGATATTCTACTTGCATTTGATTGAGAATATCTAAACCTCTTCTTCCTCTGACTCTTTTTTGATCATTTGTGGCATCAGCTAATTGTTGCAATTCCTGTAAGATAAACTGGGGCACTAAAATTTGCCCTTCCACAAAACCAGTGGATAAAAGTTGTTGAATTCTACCGTCAATAATGCAACTGGTATCAAGAATTTTGGTAGCAACGGGTTTTAAAGTGCCTTCTGCTACTAACATAGATTCGATACTGTTAGGATTAATTAAACGCAAAAAAGTGCGCCCATGAGTATCCGCTAAAGATATTCCTAATACGGCGAAAATCACACTGCCTAAAATTGCCATCATCGGTTTAATGAAGCTAAAGTTACCCGGAATTGGTAAGAGAAAAATTGGTGCTAACATTAAATTGGCTAATAATAACCCGATGACTAAACCTATTGCTCTTGTAATGATAACTTCTATGGGTGTTTTACGGATTTTTTGCTCTAAACGACGATATGTAGTTTGGGCAACTAAACCTAAAGCTAAACCTATAATAGAAGCAAATCCCGCCGCTAACCACCGTAATGCTTGAATATTAGAAATTTGATTTTGAATATCCGCAGGTAAAATTTGAATCACATCAAAGCCTATACCCGCAAAGGCGAAAATAAAAATACCAATAATAATTATATCAATCATAAAATTTGATCCTAAATTTGGACATAGATAATTTATTATAGTCTCTCACTTACTGTTAATCTGTTAAGAAGAGTTAATGTACGATCTATTTTAACTTTTATCCTTATTTTTTTTGCGGATTTTATCTTCCTTTTCTTTCTCTTCATGTGTGTAACAATATATTCTTCCTAAATTATTTATGATAATTTTCGATATTTTTGATAGCTATAGCTGATAACTGATTACTAATTAAACATGATTATTTCTCACGACTCAGAGGATACCTATAGTATAATTAGCAAGTTTTATTGACATAATTTTAGATATTTTCATTATGACTATTTTAATTACAGGCGGTGCTGGTTATATTGGTTCTCATACTGTTAAACTTTTCAAAAGTAAGGGTTATGATCTTCTTGTCTTCGATAATCTAGTTTATGGTCATCAATATATCATAGATAAATTAAATGTTAATTTTATTCATGGTGACTTGTGCGATCGCCAATTATTAGCTAAAATCTTTCAAGAGTATAATATTGAAGCAGTCATTCATTTTGCCGCCTATGCTTATGTAGGAGAATCTATGGAAAATCCAGCTAAGTATTATCGTAATAACGTGGTTTCTACTCTTAACCTATTGGAAGCGATGGAATCCGCGGGGGTAAAAAATATTGTTTTTTCCTCTACTTGTGCAACCTATGGAATACCTAAGGAGATTCCGATTACCGAAAGTCACTCTCAAAATCCTATCAATACCTATGGTTATACAAAATTAGTGGTAGAGAAGATGTTAGCAGATTTTCAACGGGCTTATAATTGGGAATATGTAGCCTTTCGTTATTTTAATGCGGCTGGTGCTTCCGTTGATGGTTTAATTGGAGAAGATCATGATCCTGAACCTCATTTGATTCCTTTAGTATTATATACAGCTTTAGGAAAACGAGATTCAATTTTTATTTTAGGAGATGATTATCCTACCCCTGATGGCACTTGTATTCGTGATTATATTCATGTGGAAGATTTAGCCTCCGCTCATTTATTAGGTTTAGAATACCTCTTAAAAGGCGGTAAAAGTGATGTTTTCAACCTAGGCAATGGTAACGGTTTTTCTGTCAAAGAAGTTATTGAAGCTGCCAAAAAAGTCACCCAAAAAGATTTTAACATACAAATTGGCGATCGCAGAGTTGGAGATCCGCCGATGTTAGTAGGAAGTAGTGAAAAAGCTAGAAAAATATTAGGTTGGAATCCTCAATATCCAGACATTGAGACAATTATTAGTCATGCTTGGCAATGGCATCAAAATAATTAGGTATTAGGTATTAGGTATTAGGTATTAGGTATTAGGTTTTAAAGAATTAGTTTATAGACATCAAATTACTAATGGTTTTTTCTTTTAGTTAATTTATTTATTAGACTATTTAATATCATTCTCTGTTTCTTTTTTAATTCCTATTAAGAGGGTGAAACCAATTCACCTCTAAAGTATTCCTCGTTTCCTTTATCACCCTGATAATATCCTTTAAAATGTTTAATTTTTTACTGAATAAATTATCAAATTAGGTTAATTAATTAAGATGTTTAACAATAAAATTTTATAAGATAATTCTTTATTATGAAAGATTATAATTATAAATTATCTCAGTTGATCATGAATATTTAGGAATAAATAAAGACTTTTAGTGTTAATGGTAACTCATTGGTTAAAATACTAATTAGCTAACTTAATATGCAAAACACTAATGAATATTAATCGAATTTTTGCCATCGCTAGTAATGGTTTTCGGGAAGTAATTAGAGATCGTATTTTATATGTAATCGGTTTTTTTGTACTGTTACTGATTTTAGCTTCCCGTATTTTACCTCCCATTGCGGTTAGTACTGATGAAAAAATATTCTTAGACTTAGGTATTGGCGCTATTAGTTTTTTAGGTGCTATTGTTGCAATTTTTGTAGGCACAGGATTAATCAATAAAGAAATTGAAAAAAAAACTGTCTTAATATTAGTACCAAAACCTCTAACTACCACAGAATTTATTATCGGGAAACATCTAGGCTTATCAGGAGTATTGGTGGTATTAATTACTACCATGACGATGATATATTTTGCTTTAATGAGTTTATTGCAGATTAATTATCCTTTACAAAGTTTGTTAATCGCTATGGCTTATATTTTCCTAGAATTAGCCTTATTAACCGCTATTGCCATGACGTTTGGGGTTTTTACTAGCTCAATTTTAGCAACTCTTTTGAGCTTTGGTGTGTATATAATGGGACACTTAAGTAGAGATCTGTTACAATTAGGTAAAATCACTGAGAATCCGAGTATTGAAAAAATAACTAAAATTCTGTTTTTAATCTTACCCGATTTAGCTCGATTAAACTTAAAAAATGAAGCTGTTTACAATATTTTACCTAACACGGGGGAATTAATTAGTAGCTTAATCTATGCAATCTTGTATATCATATTATTATTAAGCATTACTATTTTTATCTTTTCTCGCCGACAATTCTAACAGTTGTTTATTGCCTTTTATTTTTATCTAATAAAACTCCGTTTAATATGCAAAACAACCTTATTTTCAACAAGATTAATTATAGAAAAATTAATGATAATTTGCTTTCTTTATTAGAAACTTCTGACAATATTGATTATTTTTGTCAATGTTGCGATGAAATGTTATCTGAATACTTGAAGCTAAATATTTTTATTATTATTGATACAGTTATAGATAAATTTGAAGAAATAAAGGTTGTTTATAGTAAAGAAAATAACACCCCATATCAAGAATATTTACATAAGATTTATAATCAGCTTATTGCATCTCGAGAAAAATGTTTAAATAATGATAATTTAAAAAGAGAAAATAATTTTTTAAATAGTCAAGATCAAAAGTATGATCAAATAAATTATATCGATATTTTACCTTTAAATTTTAAAAAAAAAGCCTTAGGTTATTTATTATTAGAAGTAGAAATTTTTGATTATTCAGAAATTGAAGTAAAAAAAGTCTTAAATATAATAACCCAATATTTAGCTATTTATTTATATCAAATATCCATAGAAAATAAAGAAAAAGACTTACAAAAAGAAGAAGAAAAACTAAAAAAAAGTAAAGAAAATCAAAGTAAATATTTATCTTATATGAATCATGAATTAAGAACCCCTCTCGTTGCTATAATAGAGTTTTCTAAAATGTTACAGCAAAAAATATATGGTGATTTAAACCCAAAACAAGATCAATATATAGATGCTATTTATCAATCAGGAAAATATTTATTAGATTTAATTAATGATTTATTAGATATATCTAAAATAGAAGCAAAAAAAGAAGATTTAGTCATTGAAAAAATATTGGTAAATGAGTTATGCGAATCATCTTTAGCTTTAATAAAAACCAAAGCTGACGAGGAAAATTTACAATTAATATTAACTATAGCTAATGATGTAAAATATTGTTATGTAGATCAACGTCGCATCAAACAAGTATTATTAAATTTACTCTCTAATGCGGTAAAATTTACCGAAGTTGGTTCAATTACTTTAGATGTAAAACAAGAAAATAACTATTTAAAATTTAATATTATTGATACGGGTATTGGTATTAATTTAAAATATCAACAACAATTATTTCAACCTTTTTTTCAATTAAATACTCCCTTACATCGTCACCATCGAGGCACAGGTTTAGGTTTAGTTATTGCTAGAGAATTAGCAAGACTTCACGGAGGAGATATTACCCTTATTTCAGAAGAGAATAAAGGTAGTTGTTTTACGTTATCTCTACCTATTTTAGATCCTAATTCAAAAATTATTTCCATTAATGAATCTTTTTAATACCCACTAATTCAGATGTTATTTAATAGGTATCAGGTATTTGTTATGGAGAAAGCTAATCTTAACTGGGGTTGCTGAAAAAAAATACAATGAGACAAAACAAAACCTTAGCTATTGACATAGTTTAAACTGTCATGATAGAATTAACGGTTGTGTCTTAAATCTTGTTCGGATCAGGTAAGACATTATATAAAGCAGAAAAATAAAAGTCTGCTACCTGTACGGCAGTAAATAAAAAGGAAATTAATATGACTTATGCGGTAATTGAAATCTGCGGTAAACAAGTTAAAGTTGAGCCGGGTAGATTTTATGATTTAGATAAAATTGATGTAGAGTTAGACGGTGAATTAGTGATTGATAAAGTATTATTAATTCACCATGAAGATCAAATTCATATTGGACAACCTTACGTTGAAGGTGCTACTGTAGGTAGTACTGTTATTGGTCATCGTCGGGGTAAAAAGGTTATCGTTTATAAAATGCAACCTAAAAAGAAAACCCGTAAAAAAAGAGGGCATAGACAGGAATTAAGCCGTTTATTGATTAAATCTATCAGTTTAGGTGATAATGTCTTAGCTGAAAAAGAAATTGACATCAAAGAAGCTGAAGTTACCCTTGAGGCTTAAGATTAAGCACAATAGATTAACAAATAAAAGAAATTTACTAGGAGTATAATTTAATGGCACATAAGAAGGGTACAGGTAGTACAAGAAACGGGAGAGATTCTAATTCTAAGCGCTTAGGCGTTAAACGTTACGGTGGTGAAACTGTTAAAGCTGGTAATATTTTAGTTCGTCAACGTGGTACTAAAATCTATCCAGGTAATAATGTTGGTATCGGTAAAGATGACACTCTTTTTGCCCTTGTAGAAGGAATTGTCACTTTTGAATATAAAACCGCTAGTCGTAAAAAAGTCAGTGTTTATCCTGTAGTTGCTCAAACTGAAGTAGCTTAAATAATAGAAGATAGTAGATAGTTGATGATTCTTACTATCTACTATCTTCTATCTCCTAATTATTATTAACGGTTAATCCTGCATTATAGTCTTGGCTTTCTTTTTCTCTGACAATAGTTAAACCTTCTTGTAAAGCCATCAGTTTGTCATTCATCCAATGATATTCAGGAATCAAACCTACAATACCTAATTTTTCAAGACGATTTTTAACTTTCCCCGTTGCACCTACCACAATAACATCATGAGTATTCTCTACAGCTTCTCTAATGGCATTTTCTAAGGCTAGAGAAGATGTTACTCCTAATAAAGGTACTTCTGTTAAATCAATAATCAAAACATCATAATTGGCGATCGCATTATGTTCTCTGGAGATGGCTTTAGCAACACCAAAAATCATAGGGCCACTTAAGTGGAAGTATAACACACGACCTGCGGCTAAGTCTAGGACTTGTTTTTCTTCAGAATTAAGAATAATTTGATCATCTGCTGTGCTAATAATTTTAACGGATTTAGATCGCAACTCCGATAATTTATCAATAGTTAAAACGTTAGCGATAAAGACACCTACACCAACGGCAACCATCAAATCAACAAAAACCGTAAGAATAATTACCCCGTAAACAATGGCGGCGGCTTTCCATGAAATTTTATGAACTCGTTTGAGAAAACCCCAGTCCATAATATTAATACCCACTTTAAAAGCGATACCAGCTAAGACAGCTAAAGGAATACTAGAAGTTAAAGGTGCTGCCCATACTACCACCACAAATAAAACGATGGCACGAGTTAAACCAGATAATGCTGTGGTTGCACCAGTTTGAATATTAACCACTGTGCCCATAGTAGCACCTGCACCAGCAATCCCACCAAATAAACCAGAGAATAAATTACCTAAACCTTGCCCAATTAACTCTTTATTAGAATCATGCTCCGTACGAGTTAAACTATCAGCAACCACAGAAGTTAATAAAGCATCAATACAGCCTAACATTCCTAAAACTAACGCATTAAATACCATCGTGCGTAGTTGACTAGGTTCAAAAGTAGGTATTTGTAAAGCGGGTAAACCAGTGGGAATTTCTCCAATACGACGAATATCAGCGTCTCCAAAAAACACTATAGATGCTACAGTACAACCAACTAAGGCTAATAACTGAGGTGGGACAATACGCTTATATTTAGAAGGTACAGCATAAAGAATAACTACTGTTACCACCGCCAAAACAGTTTCCAGAGGATTAATATTAGACAGCAAATTCGGAATATTTTGAATTGTACCTATAACACCACCTTTAGGATTAGCTTGACCTAAAAAAGGTGCAATTTGCAAGATAACTAGGATTAAACCGATACCCGTCATAAACCCTGAAATAACGGTATAGGGCATCATAGTAACGTATTTACCCAACTTTAAAAAGCCGAATAAAATTTGAAATAATCCTGCCATCATCACTACGGTAAAAGCTACAGCCATGCCATTTTCTGGATTAGTAGCGATGGCATTAGCAATTATCGCCGTCATTACCACCGTCATAGGTCCTGTAGGCTCTGAGATTAAAGTAGGAGTACCACCAAATAAAGCGGCGAAAAACCCCACTAATACTGCACCCCATAAACCAGCAGATGCACCAGCACCAGAAGCGATACCAAAGGCTAAAGCCATGGGCAAAGCGATGACGGCGGCGGTTAAACCACCAAATACATCCCCTTGAATATTGCGAAAATTTATTTTATTTGTTATCTGCACTTAGGTTTTCCTCTTTAATTGAAATAATTAATTATCAGTAGAGTCTATCATAGAAAAAACTCAATATTTTTTTAAATATAAATAGAAAAAAGTCTATATTGAATATGATAAGGTATCGGCGTAAGAATGAAAAGTCAGTAATCTTGATATTTTTAAATAATTTAGATAACTTTTTTTTAACAATTTCATGAAAACATCTGAGTTCAATCTATTAGAAATTGTTAATAGTTCACTCAGATAAGAATTAATTAAAAAATATCTAAAACCCAATACTCAATTTTTCCCAGAAGTCTATTATTTATTTTTTATTTGGCATTGAGGACAAAAATGACTTGATCTTCCACCAATTTTTATCTTTTCAATTAATGTGTCACAAACTCGACAAGGTTGATTTTTCCGCCCATAAACTAACGCAATTCCGCCATAATTACCGTTGACTCCTGTTATTTGTAAAAAATCACTAAAAGTTGTCCCTCCAGATGCGATCGCCTTTTGTAAGATCGTAATAATAGCTAATCTGAGGGCGGAAATTTGAGAAAATGTTAAATCACAGCCAAGAGTAAGAGGATAAATATTAGATTGAAAAAGAGCTTCATCTGCGTAAATATTTCCGATTCCAGCGACTAAACTTTGGTCAAGTAAAATAGTTTTAATGAAGCGACGACTTTTACTTAACTTTGATTGTAAATAAGAATTAGAAAAATCAGCCGAAAAAGGTTCATAACCTAATTTTTGTAAACCCGTAATAATATTTTCTGGGGAATCATCATCGGGAATAAACCAAACTTTACCAAAAGTTCTGGTATCTACGAAACGTAATTCTTGATTATCAGGAAAAAAGAAACGAATACGGGTATGTTTATGTAAAGGAGTATCTTGAGTTAGCCATAGTAATTGCCCTGTCATGCGTAAATGTATCCCAAGCCAACCACGAGATAATTCAGCTAATAAATATTTACCTCGTCGATGCCATGTGATAATTTTTCGTGACTTAATGGCTTCGATAAATGTAGAGTCAAGATCTGGATAAGCTAAAGTGCGAGATAATAAAACTTGTGCACCAATAAAAGTGAGTTCGGAGGTTGCCTTATTTAGCCCCCGACACACTGTTTCTACTTCAGGTAATTCAGGCATAAATTGAGCCCTATCAGATTTACATTAAACTAGATTATTTTTTCGCAACAGGGGCGGAAACTTCTTCTAATTCATGTTCAGCAAAATTGTTAGTATTAACACCACCGGGGCTACCACTGAAACCGTTATAGTTGACGGTATCAAAACGAACGATTACAGGATAAATGATCCCGCTTTTATCAACACTAGCAACAGTTCCTACTTCTCTGAACCAGTAGGATTCTTTGCGTAAAATTCTTACTTTTGAACCACGTTGAATTGCCATAAGTTAAATTATTCTTGTGAAAATGACCATTAAATAACAGATTACTACTTGTTTGTCTCCATTACATCAATTTTATTTTAAGTTTTATTAAGTTATTTGTTATAAAGTCTGTGATAAATAATTTGCTGTGGATTGAACTAGGGCTATGGTTTCTTCGTAAGCCATGCGAGTAGGTCCAATAATACCTACACTTCCTGCTGGGTATTCTCCTTGATAATAATAAGCAGAAATGAGACTACAAAACTGCATTGATTCTAAAGGATTTTCCGAGCCGATACGAATATTTACTTCCGAGGAAGAATGATCAATATCAGTAACATTAAAAACTAAAGGTAAAAGCTGATCTTGTTCTTTTTCTAACAAATTTAATAATATTTTTACCTGTTCTATATGAGAAAATTCAGGTTGTTGTACTAATTTAGAAAATCCTTGTATGAGAATAGGAGTAGCATTAGAAAGACGATAATTTGTTTTTATTTTTGTTAATAAATTATTGATAAAATCAGCATAAATATAAAAATCTTCGTTTAATTCACTCCAATCTAAATTACTAATTTTAGTAATGAATTCTCCTTTAAGTTTATGATTTAAAAAATTAGATAAAATTTCTAGCTCACGATCAATAACGTCATTAAAATTATCATCATGAGGAATTTTTAATTGATTAGTTTCCAGTAAAATTGATTCTGTTTGATAATTATCAATAACCATAACTAACATAATTTTATCATCAGCAACTCTTAAAAGCTGTAAATGATATAAGATATTACTAGCAATTTGAGGTAAAGTAATTAAAGCAATACAACCACTTAAATCAGCTAAAATATTAGTAATTTTTTGAAATAAAATTTCATAACGACCATAACTATTTTTGATAGAAGAATCTACAAATTTATTAAAAGGAAATTTAACCGAATTTTTTATATTGATTAATTGATCAACATAAGCACGATAGCCAGAATCAGAAGGAATTCTACCCGCAGAAGTATAAGGTTGGTATAGAAAACCTGCTTTTTCTAATTTTCCTAATACATTACGAATAGTTGCAGAACTAATAGTAAAATCATATTCATTAATCAGAGTTTTTGAGCCAACAGGTTCAGCCGTAGCGATATAATGCTTTACGGTTGCTTGTAAAATTTTTTGATGGCGTTCATTGAGCGTAATTTGAACAGTCATCTTATAATATATACGTTAAAAAAATTAATCAAAATTTAATATTCTGATAAATAGTATAGCAATGAATAATGAAGAATCTTTCAAGTTATTAATTATTAGGTTAAATTTACCTTAGGTGATTTTCAGAAATAAAAATACCAGATAATTGACAAGGTGGAATAAAAAGATGGAGTTACAGATAAGGAGTAAAGAATTGAGTAAAAAGTAATTACCACATCATAAATTGACACCAGATCAAAAATCGGTTATCAAGATGAACAATTACCTAAACCAACTACGATGAACCAAGTATTGAATCGAATGGGCTACCGTAATCTAATAAAGACATTTGTTTTGGTTTGAATAAATATTTTAAAGTATAATCTGTATTAAATAATTGTTTTTCTACCTGTTTAGCTATTTCTTCAACCATAGGAATAACGATAGAATTTCCCACTCGATTATAAAGTTTTCCTTTACTACCAATTAATTTAAAATCATCAGGAAAACCCATTAAACGATAACATTCTTTTAAGGTTAATTTTCTCACTTTTCCCTTGTGTAAAATATAATATCTTCCAGCGGATTCTTGAGAAGATAATGTGGGATGAGTACCTTGAGATGAGTAAATTCTGTTTGGTTGTTTATGTACTCTTGATAAATGTTTTGTGTTAGGGCGAATACCATTAATTCTGATATTTTTATTACGATAACCTGCAAAAATTAACCCTGAAACTTGTTGTTTAGGATTTTTAATTAAGGTATATTCATCTTCTTTTAAATACTCAAATTCTTCGCTATCATCTTCTAAAATATCTTTTAATTTTGTTTGCTTAACTGTATTTAATTTATTAAAATCAAATTCAATATCTCCTAAATAACCAATAATTATAGTACGTTCTCTATTTTGTGGTACACCAAAATCAATGGCATTTAATAAAGCCCAATTTGTTGTATAACCAAGATTATTTAAGGTGTTTAAAATAGTGTTTAATGTCTTACCTTGATCATGATTTTTAAAGTGCTTTACATTTTCTAAAACTACTACTTTTGGCTTATGATATTCAAGTATTTTAGCAATATCAAAAAATAATGTTCCTCTAATATCGTTAAAACCCTTTTTTTCTCCTGCAATGCTAAAAGGTTGACAAGGAAAACCCCCAAGTAAAATGTCAAAATTAGGAATAGTTTTTATATTTATTTCTCGTATATCTCCAAAAGGTAATTCTCCAAAATTATTAAAATATATTTCTCTAGGGTGGGCATCAATTTCAGAACTAAATATACATTGAAAACCAACTTTTTCAAAACCTAATCTAAATCCTCCAATTCCTGCAAATAAATCAATAAATTTATAAATCATTAATTTTATTTTTGTTCACAAATATATTTATTTTTTTGATTATAAAGATTATTTTTTGTTGATATAACATCATCATATTTACTCATAATAAATTCATTTCTAATCTTTTTCTTTTTGGGATTATATTATTAGAAATATTCCAATAATTAGACGCTTTATCCATATTATATTCCATAAATTTTGGCTCAACTTTTTCTAATTTTGTTACTTCTAATTGGTTAATATCTACTTCTAAAACCTTAATTATTTCATCTCCAATAGCTTTAGCTAACATAGGAATAACTGCATTACCAATTTCTCGAAAACCATGCCAAATCGTCTCATGAAATAAAAACCAATCAGGAAAAGTGTGTAATCGTGCTGCCTCTCTTACTGTAATACATCTAGGCTGACTGTAGTGAATGGGACGAGCTGCTGTATATGCACCTTTATCTCTAGCAGTTCCAGCCCTTAACGTATTACATAATCCTGTAGGTGAAAGTTTTAAAAAGCGACTGGTTTTTTCTATATTTCCTTGGGGTGTTGACAGAAAACGCTCTATAGATTTATCTGTATGATTAGAACCTACATGATTATAGATAAAATGATCTCGTTGTCGATGATGACAGAATTTATAGATACCTTGAGAATTTAAAGCAAAATTAGATCTAAATCCTGAATAATCCAGTTTTTTTGAGTTTATACCTTTATTTTCACCGATAAACGCTGGAATTGAACTTAAATCGGCGATCGCACTCTCTACATTATTAAACTCTTGAATTTCGAGGGGATAATTAACGGGTTTGACATCATTTCGGCTACCCATAAGAATTAAACGTTTTCGTTTTTGAGGAGCACCAAAAAGACTAGCATCAAGGATTTTAAAAGGTTTAGCGATGCGATAACCAATATTTTCAAATTCTGTAATTAATTCTGCCAAAAATTGTTGATGTTTTCCCACTGCAATTCCGGGTACATTTTCAAAGATAAAATATTTCGGTTTTAAGTCTTTTATTACTCTAAAATATTCAAAAACTAAAGAATTACGAGGATCATCTAATTGTCTTTTTCCCATCAAAGAAAAACCTTGACAGGGAGGACCACCTGCGATTAAATCAATATCATTATCAACTTTTTTTTGTTTAAGAATATCTTTTAAATAATCAGTTTTTAAGTTATTTATATCTTCACAAATA
Organism: Geminocystis sp.; assembly: GCF_041753295.1. Classification (NCBI taxonomy): domain Bacteria; kingdom Bacillati; phylum Cyanobacteriota; class Cyanophyceae; order Chroococcales; family Geminocystaceae; genus Geminocystis; species Geminocystis sp. Next base: position 33,605 of record NZ_JBGSUU010000064.1, on the reverse strand, counting down.
GTTGAAGTGTAGGGAAAATTAAGATGATGAATTAAGGCATGAATTGCATCAAATTCTACCGCCACAGTAACATCAAATCCAGACGCTTCTAAACCTAAAGACATTCCACCACATCCAGAAAATAAATCAATCGCTATAGGTCTTTTCATCAATTATACTGAGGAGAATTTAACTGTTATTTAACTTTAAGTGTTTTCCACGAGGGTTGGTGATAGAAATCAGTAAACGACTAGGTGTCGTAATCAAAATGACCAGTTCAGGTAGCACTTAATGGATGTCATCTTTTTGACATTTTATGATATATTTAGACGCTTTTTTCTCTTGCAATCAATTTTGCTGCCCAAATTCCTCCTAAAAAACCAAATAAATGAGCTAACCATGATATATGAGGATTAGAAGGTAATACACCCCAAATCATTCCACCATAAAGGAAAAAGACTAATAATGATATAGCAATAGAGCGTGTATTTTTTTGAAAATAACTTCGCATGATCAAAAAGCCAAAATAACCGAAAATAACGCCACTTGCACCTACGGTAATAGAGTTTGTTTGGGCGAATAACCAGACACCAATACCACTAACTAAAATTGAGCATAAACTCACTATATAAAAATCACTGGTTTCTTGCAACATTACTAACCAACCCAACACCGCAAACGGTAGTGTATTCGCTATTAAATGAGGAAAATCTGCATGAAGAAAAGGCGCTAATATTATTCCTCTCAATCCTACAACACTTCTTGGTATAATACCAAAGTAATCTAAGCGATCGCCAAAAAACATTTGGTTAACAATTTCGATAATCCAAAAGATAGCGATAAAAATACCAATAATAGTAAATTGAGTTTTTAATTCTTTAGCTAATCCTTTCATTTTTTGGTTACTCATGAGTTATTATCCTAGGAAGTTATTTTTTCCATTTTATAGCGCTCAAAAGAAACATCTCCATAAAAAACTGTTTCCATTTCTAAAATAGTAAAACCACAGCGAGAAAAAACAGGTTGAGAGAAAAAACTAGCCTCAGTGTAAAATTTTTTCACGGCTTGTGTGATACCAATATCTAAAACATAACATAATAATTTTGTGCCGTAACCTTGACGAGTAAAATGAGGATGAATATAGAAAGAGGCAATATAGCCATTATTTTTTAAACCGCAAAAACCAATAATTTCGTCATTTTCAATTAATAAATAAGTATTAGCATCAAAGATAAAATCATGAAACTTACTAATATTATCAGGTGCTGATGACCAAGCCATAACTTGTGAAGGAGAATATAAACTAGGGGCAAGTTTTGTGACAGTATAAGAATAAATATGTCTTAAAGTATCAAAATCTTTTTCTACAGCTAAACGAAACATAGAAGAATAAAATTTGTTTAAAGTGTTAGCTATCAATAATCAGCTTTGGCGGTATAGTAACAAATATACATTTAATCTTGAATCTTTAATTATTCATCAATAATTTGGAATTGGTAGATTATAGTTTACAATACTTAACAATAACTTCTTTTTATTATTAATAATTATATGAGTGCCAAAGTAGAAATTTACACTTGGAGTAGTTGCCCTTTCTGTATTCGTGCAAAGGCTTTATTGAAACAGAAACAAGTAGAGTTTATCGAATATTGTATTGATGGGGATAATCAAGGAAGAATGAAAATGTCAGAGAGGGCGAATGGACGTACTAGCGTACCCCAAGTTTTTATTGATGATAGACATATCGGCGGATGTGACGATTTATATGAGATTAACGCTTTGGGAGAATTAGATAAATTATTACAAGATTAGAAAAGTCTTTACATCTTCTTTTGACAAATACACTTAAATAATATGAAATTTGCTTTTATTATAGATCCATTAGCTAAATTAGATCCTACTCATGATAGTAGTGTGGCTATGATGGAATCTGCGGGGAATTTAGGGCATGAAGTCTATATTACCTCCATTAATGAACTTAGTGTGGTGGGAGGAAAAGCCTACGCACATTTACAAAAAATTACTCTTAAACCAGTTAAATTAGTTGATAATCACTGGAAAGCAGAAGAAAATTGGTATTTATTAGAAGAATCTACTTTTTTACCCCTAGAATCTTATAATGCCGTCTTTATGCGTACTGATCCTCCTGTTAACACTCCTTATCTTTATGCTACCTATATTTTAGACTTAATTGATCCCAAAAAAACAAAAGTGGTCAATTCTCCTCAAGGGATTCGCGCAGCTAATGAAAAAATGTATGCTTTACAATTTCCTTCTGTTATTCCTGATACCATCGTTACTCAGAGTAAATCTGTCATTGCTGACTTTCTATCCCAAAAAGAAGCCTTAATTCTCAAACCCCTTGGTGGTAAAGCAGGAGAAGGTATTTTATTCTTACAACAAGGCGATCGCAATTTTAACTCTTTAATTGAAATTAGCACAAAACAAGGAAAAGAACCGATAATGGTACAAGAATATTTACCATCAGCAAAAGAAGGAGATAAAAGAATCATCTTACTAAATGGTAAACCCATTGGTGCAGTAAATCGTATTCCAACGGGGAAAGAATTTCGAGGAAATATGGCTGTAGGTGGTAGAGTAGCTCAAACAGACATCACGGAAAGAGAGTTAAATATTTCTGAAATCCTTGCACCAAAACTAATAGAAGATGGTTTATTTTTTGTAGGAATAGATGTTATCGGAGGTTATTTAACAGAAGTTAATGTTACAAGTCCTACAGGAATTAGGGAAATAGATCTTCTAAATAATGTTAACTTAGGACAGGATGTTATTAACGCTATTGCTTTTTAAATTATTTGCCTGATATAAAAAGTAATATTTATGATTTTATTTTATGGTTAATTCTGGTTATACGTTACCTGTTTTTGCTACTGCTTCGGCGGTGGCTGCTTTACAATATTTACAAAATAATTATCAAAATAATCAAGTAGAAATTGACTTAATTAAACCCTCTGAAATTGCCACTATTAAAGTTGAGCAAATCGCAAAAATAAGTGATAATCAAGCCTTAGCTATTACTAAATCAAATCCGGGAGATAATTTAGATTTAACTCGTGATACACCTATATGGGCTATAGTGACTTTAACTCCAAATCATGAAACTAAATTAAGAATTAATGGAGGGGAAGGAGTTGGAAAAATTGTTAATTTAGAAGGAAAATCTGCTATTTATTCTTATGCTCAAAAACTCTTAGAAAAAAATTTATTAGACAACTTAAATATTACGGCAATTGTGGATGTAGAAATAATTTTACCTGAAGGAAAAAGACTTGCTCAAAAAACTTCTAACTCTGCTTTTGGAGTAATAGAAGGTTTATCATTATTAGGTACAACGGGAATTTCACAACCTTTAACAAGTAAAAAACAGTTAGATTTATATCAAGAAGAGTTATTTAATAAAGCGAAAAAATTTGATAATTTAGTATTCTGTATTGGTGAAAATGGCTTAGATTTAGCACTTAAATTAGGGTTTAATTCTGAGCAATTAATTAAAACCGCTAACTGGTTAGGCTCAATGTTAGTAAGTGCTTCTGTGGCACAAATTAAGTCAGTAATTTTATTAGGTTATCATGGTAAATTAATTAAATTAGCAGGAAATATTTTTCATACTCATCATCATTTAGCGGATGGAAGATTAGAAATATTAACGGCGATTGGTGCTTATTTAGAGTTACCAAATAGTATTATTAAACAAATATTTATAGCAGAAACTACAGAGTCAGCTTTACAAATTTTGCAAAATTTTGATCAAGAAAATAAGACTAATTTTACTAAGGAAATTTATCAATTTATAGCTAATCGAATTGAAGATAATGCTCAAAAATATATCCAAAAACATTCTGATTTTACCGTAAAAATTGGTACTATTTTATTTGAAAGAAATCGTAATATAATTGCTATAGGAAATAATGGGAAATTAATGATCAATAATCAAGACATATTTTCTCTTAATTGTTAATCTAATCTTAATTTTTAATTGTTATGGTTATGATTAACTGTTGATTATTAATTTATGTTAGATACTTTTCTAGTTTGCGGATTAGGTAGTTTAGGGAAAAATTGCGTTACTATTTTAAAAAAATTTGGGGTGAAAGTTGTTGTTATTGAAAAAAATCCCCCCCACAATGATGACATTAAAGATTTATTACCTTTGATTGACTTATTAATTATTGGAGATTGTAGCGATCGCAACATATTATTACAAAGTAACATAGAAGAATGTCGAGCAGCCTTGATTGTCACTACGTCGGAAAAAGTAAATGTTGCCACAGCTATTGCCATTAGACAATTAAACCAGAAAACAAGACTGGTAATGAGATCGGCACAGAAAAATTTGAATAATTTATTGAGTGAACAATTAAGTAATTTTATTGCTTACGAACCAACACAACTACCAGCGAATGCTTACGCTTTATCAGCCTTAGGAGAAGAAATATTAGGTTTTTTCATCTTCGAGGAAGAAAAGATTAGAATTACAAAAGTAAAAATTGATCAATTTCATCCTTGGTGTAACTATGAATCTTTAGATGAATTAAATAATCGTAGTCGCCGCATTCTGAGTCACTATCCACCGTCAAAATCAGTTTCACGGACTTTTAATCAATGGAATCCTTACACTCGAATTTTACCTCAAGATACAATTATTTGTGTGGAGACGGAAGATAATTTTCGTCTTTCTTCTCAAAATATAAACCAGACAATTATTAATCAATCTTTCTCAAGAAATTTACTAAATAGTATTAATGAAGTTAAAAATAAATGTGTCACATATGTTCAAGATTTTTCCTTGTTAAATAGTAAACAAAAGATTAGAGGAGTAGTAATTTTTTCTTCTTTAATAACACTAATTTTATTAATTACTGGAACTATTTTATTTCAAAATTATCATGAAAATGCTAGTTATTTATCTTCTTTTTATGTAACTTCAATTCTACTTTTAGGGGGATATTCAGACTTATTTGATAGCTTCGAACCCATCGATTCTGTACCAGAATGGTTACAGTTTTTTAGTTTACTTTTAACCCTAACTGGAACAGCTTTTGTGGGGGTTTTATATGCTTTATTAACACAGGCTTTATTATCTTCTCAATTTCAATTTACCACAAAAAAACCTGCTATTCCTACAGAAAATCATATCGTTATCATCGGTTTTGGTAGAATAGGACAACAAATTGCAGAGCAACTCAAAAACTTAAAACAATCTGTATTAGCCATTAGTTTAAACTCAAATATAGAAGTTTCTCAATGGTTAAATTTTCCTTTAATTGTTGGTAAATTACAAGATATTCTTCCTAGTGCAAATTTAGAAAAAGCTAAGAGTATTGTTATTGTTACTGATGATGATATTGTTAATCTTGAAGTAGCTTTAATGGCGCAAAATATTAATTCTAATCTCAATATTGTTATTCGTACTAATGGAGATGATTTCAGTGATAATTTAACTCAACTATTACCTTGTGCTTCCGTTATTAGTGCCTATGAAGTGGCAGCAGAGGCTTTTACAGGGGCAGCTTTTGGCGAAAATATCTTACAATTATATCGTTTTGATCAACAAACTATTTTAGTGACAGAATATCAAATTACTACAGGAGATACCCTCAATAACTTATTACTATCCGATGTTGCTTATGGATACGGAGTTATTCCTGTTTTTTATCGTGCTAATGGTAGTTATAATTTTACTTCAATGCCTTCTGATGATACCCTTTTAGCTAATGGCGATCGCCTAATTATTTTAGCTACCATTGAAAGTTTAAAAAGTATTGAACAAGGAAAAATTAAACCTAAACAGTGGCAAATAGAAATCACTGCGGCAAAATCTGATATGAGTATTTTTGAAGGTACAAATGTTATAGCTAGAATTACTGGTTGTCCATTAAAAATAGCCAGAGAAACCATAGAAAATACACCTCAAGTTTTACCCTTTAATGTATATCGTCATCAAGGAGTAAGACTGATAAAAACATTACAACAATGTCAAGTTTATAGTAAATTGCATCACAACACTTAAACTTAAATCTCGCAACCTATTTCCACAAAGGGCAAGGGGCAAGGGGCAAGGAGCAAGGGGCAAAGGGATTAAAATTGACTCAAACTATACTAAAATTGATTTTTTACTTTTGCTTATTAAGTATTTTTGATCTAGTGCAAGATCTCAGTTAAAGAGGGTTTACCTCATAGTATTTTTATTGTGATGGAGTAGTTTTAGCCTTCAGCTTTTAGGTATAGTTAAGATTAACCTTTGATAATAGCTGATAACTGACGGCTGATTAGCTTTCTTATTTTTATAAGCAAACCCTAAATAGAATTAATCATTTCTAAGGTAATCCAACCCGGAGTCCATAAATCTCTATCTTTCAATTGTTTTGCATTAATCCAAAAGCGGACACTATCATCACAAGAAGCCTTCATTTCAGCAAATACCCATTTATCTTCATTTTTACGATTAATTACTTCAAAATGTCGCCATCCCCAACTTTTTTGTTTGGCAGTCCATTTTGAGCCTAAAAGATAAGGAAATTTTTGTTTTTGAGCCATGATTGATGTATTTTATTTCAAAGTGATCAAACTATAAATAAGAAAATAGAGGAACAATGTATTTGAGTTTATGATCAATTATGATTAAACTGCTAAATTAAATTCTATGGCTAAATTTTTATCTTTATGAATATAAAACTAACTAAATTCATTTTTGTTATGACTGTCTATGTGCCGATACAATTATTAATTATCAGTAATTCTTCAGCACAAACCACCTCAAAAAGTTCTCCACGTCCTTCATTAAAACCTCTTGAACCTTCATTATCTTCTAACTCCTCAGCCATTATACCAGAAGTTACTGCCTATACTTTAGCACCGGGTGACGTTATCAAAGTTACCGTATTTGATTTACCAGATCAAGGGGGTGAATTTATTATCTTTACTGACGGTACTGTGACTGTTCCTCTTATTGGTACTTTTAATGTTAAAGGTAAGACTATTCAACAAGTAAACGAACTTTTTGTCAAAGAATATGCACGTTTTTTAAAACGTCCCATTGTCACTGTATCACTTTTAGCGCAAAGACCTTTACGATTAGCCATTGCCGGGGAAGTAAATGCACCGGGTAACTATACTTTAAATCCAGACTTAGGAGATAGAAAACGACCAAAAATTACCGATTTATTAGAAAAAGCAGGGGGTTTAACGGTATCAGCTAACGTCAGAGATATTCAACTTAAAAGAAGTGATAATAATGGAGAAAGAATTTATACCGTTAACTTTTGGCAATTGTTACAACAAGGAGATTTATCTCAAGATTTAGATTTACGAGACGGAGATGTCGTTATTGTACCGAAAAAAGAAACTATTGATGCGGTGGAATATCGTCAATTAGCCGATGCTAGTTTTGGAATTAAATATGCTCAACCTCCTAGCGTTACCGTTATCGGTGAAGTGAATCGCCCGGGTGCTTATACTGTACCCATTGAAACAGGTCCTCCTAGGCTCACTATCGCATTACAACAAAGTGGCGGTATTCGAGAAATGGCAAATATTCGAGAAGTAGTGGTTAATCGTACCACTAGAGATGGAGAAGAACAAAATATTAAAATTAATTTATGGGAAATGTTAGAAGCTGGAGATGTTAATACAGACATTATTCTACGCAATGGTGACACAATTATAGTGCCAAGAGCAGAAGAACTTGATCCCACCGAAGCCCAAAAAATCGCCTCCGCTAATTTTTCTCCCAATGAAATCATCGTCAATGTGATAGGATCTGTTAGGCAACCCGGGGCTTTAAAAATAACTCCTAATTCTTCATTAAATAGTGCTATTTTAGCTTCTGGTGGTTTTGATGAACGTCGTGCTGATAGTACAATGGTTCAATTAGTGAGAGTTAATCCTAACGGTACAGTAGTTAAAAGAAATATATCTATCAATTTATCCATTGGAGTTAATGAGGAAACAAATCCTATCCTGAAAAATAATGATGTTATTATTGTCAATAGAAATGGTATTACGGCATTTACTGACAGTGTTGAGACTATTTTAGGACCTATTGGTAGAACTTTTTCTGTGTTAAATTTATTTAATGTATTTGATAACAACTAAAAAATTTTTTAATTTATTTTAAAATAATTAGTCCATAGTAAATGTGTTATAACTTTTTATTATTTCCACTTTTTCAGTGTTAACTATTCATGGTCAATTATCAATACAATGTTTAAGAAAAAAAACTCAAATTCTCCATTAAAATCTATTAATAATAATCCTCAAGCTCAAGAAAATAATATTATTCCTTCTCTTTCTATGATGTCAAAAAAATCTGATATAGAATTAGATCATCCTGATGGTTTTTCTCAGGTTTTCTCTTTTATTAAAAGACGTTGGTTAGTTTTTTCTACCGTTACCATTGGGGTGACTGCCATAGTAGGTTTTTGGACTTATCAACAATCCCCTATTTATCAGGGAAAATTCATGTTATTGTTGGAAAAATCTCAGGAAAAAGCTCAAGGAAATAATAATAATAATATCAACCAAACATTATCTCCATCTCAACCTTCACTTATTGATTACAATACAGAGATAGAAATTTTAGGCAGTGCGAGTATTTTAATGCCTATTTTAGAAGAAGTTTCTGTTAAATATCCAGATATTTATAATGATATTAACCTTGAAAAATTAGAAAATTTAAGTATTAAAAAATTAGAAAATACTAAAATAGTTGAAGTATCTTTTAAAGATAAAAACCCAGAAAAAATTAAATTTGTTTTAGATAAAATAGCTACAAGTTATTTAGAAAATAATTTAGCAGAAAATAAAAATAATATTAATGAAGGTTTAAAATTTGTTCGTCTTCAAGTACCCCAATTACAAAATAAAGTAACTTCTTTACAAACTCAATTACAAACTTTAAGACAAGAATATGGTTTTATTGATCCCCAAATTAAAGCCACAGAATTAACACAACAATTAATAGATATAGAGAAAGAATATTTTTCTACTCAAGTTCAATTAAAACAAGCAAATTCTGCTTATAATAATATCCAAAAACAATTAAATTTATCTCCAGAACAAGCCATAGCGGCTAACTATTTAACCGAATCACCAAAGTATCAAAATCTCTTAAAACAATTACAAGAATTAGAAGTAGAATTAGCAGTACAATCAGCAATTTATACCGATGAAAGTCCACAGATTATTACTCTACAAGAAAAAAGAGAAAATCTTACTAATTTATTAAAACAAGAAAGTCAAAATTTGTTATCAAAACAATTTGGAGATATTACCATACAACAATCAATTACCTTATCTTCACCAAATCAAATTCGGACGAAATTAACAGAAGAATTATTGTTAAAAGTGAACGAAATTAAGATGTTAGAAACAAAAGTTAATAGCTTTAAAACAGTATTAGAAGATCTTAATAAACGTGTTCAACAAATGCCTATTTTAACAAGACAATATACAGATATACAAAGAGAATTGCAATCTAATACTGATAGTTTAAAACGATTTTTAGAAACTAGAGAAAAATTAGAATTAGAACAAGCACAAAAAACAGTAAATTGGAAAGTAATTACTCCTCCGAAAATTCCTGAAGATCCTATTTATCCTATCCCAAGAAATAATCTAATTATAGGATTTATTGGCGGTTTAATTTTAGGTATAATAACATCTTTAATAGTAGATAAATTAGACGGTTCAATTCATACATTAGAACAATTAAAAGAAGTAACAAAACAACCAATTTTAGGAAAAATTCCCATTCATAAAAACATTCATTCTGTAGAAGATGTAATTCGTAAAGCCTTACCATCTTTTAATACTACGGTGGAATCAAACCTTAGTGGGATGCCGAAAACTCCCCAATCTCAAGAATATACATCATCTTATTGGATTGAGTCTTTTCGTAATCTTTATACCAATGTTAGCTTATTAGGTTCGGATTCTTCTGTCAATTCATTAGTCATTACTTCAGGAAATCCCGCCGAAGGTAAATCAACCATCAGCCTCAATTTAGCACAAGGGGCGGCTGCAATGGGACAAAAAGTATTATTAATCGATGCGGATTTGCGATTACCGCAATTACATCGCCTGATGGGAATAGATAACGATAACGGCTTAAGCAATGTTTTAGCTATGGGATTTGACTTAAACTCAGCCATTAAAGAAGTACCTCAATGGGAAAATTTATCTGTCATCACCGCAGGACAAATACCACCAGATCCTACTCGTTTATTACATTCTCAAAAAATGCAGGAAATCATCAAACAGTTAAAAAAATCTCAACAATTTGATTTAATTATTTTTGATAGTCCATCGGTTTTGGGTTTCTCCGATGCTAAAATTATTGCACCAAATACTAATGGTTTAGTTTTAGTGGTTAAATTAGGTAAAATAGAACGAACAGAACTACAGCAAGTTACAGAGCAATTAAAAATGTCTCATATTCCTTTTTTGGGTATTGTTGCTAACGGAATCAAATATAATGATCAAGGGGGATATTATCGCTCGAATTACCACAATTATTATAAATCTTCAAAAACTATTTAATCACCGCTATTAATTATAAACATTCTCTAAATATTCATTACTAATTATTTATGATTTCTATTTTATCTCTGACAATTTTGTTAATGATTGGCTTGTTTTTCTTCATTAAAGGAAGTATAAAAGATCGTACAGAAATTGTTACTATTGCCTGTGAAGATACCGAAGATAATATTCTTAGTTATTTAAGAGATTATTTTCAAAAAAGATCTTATCAAGTAAAGGCTATAGACACCGAAACTAATAAAGTAACCTTAGAGGGAATGGTTTATCCAAGTATTTTTTTAGCCTTATTTTTAAGTTTATTAGCTGCTTGTGGTTTATTTTGTTTCGCTTTAGTTTTATCCATGTTATTTGCCACTGAAAATAATCTATTTTTAGGCTTATTAATACTTGCACCTTTAGCTGGTTTTTTCTATTGGAAAGGAGCAAAAAAAATCGAGAAAGTCGCTTTTAGATTAGATAATAATACTGAAAAATCTTCTGATACAGTCATTACCATTCAAGCTCATCGAGATGAATTAATCCAATTACAAAGTAATTTTCCCTTTACTTATTCCGTAAAAGAAACTGTTTAATTATTATCCTAAACGGGAATTAATTAATCATCTTTAGGTGAGTTAAGTTGTTAAAATAGAGAGCATTGAAGTTAAGGTGAAAGTAAAGCTCTCTATCTTTTTATGCACAAAAACACTTTATAGATATAAAAGCATTTAGAGATCATATATTTTAAAATTAAATAACTAATAATCTTTGTTGTCTCTTACCTACCTATGAGTGCATGATCATAAAGTAAATATACAATTAATTTTACTTACTTACGATATACACTCTCTCACCTAACCTAGATTTTATTTATTTCGAGAAGGATTTTTTTCGCCGTGATAAAATTTAGCTTCTAATTTTCCTAAATATAAATATAGAGCAAAACTAATTAAATTTATAATCGATATTATCGTGATAATACCACTAGGTAAATTATCTATATAAAGAAAAATAACAGGAATTAATGACCATAAAATTCCCAAAATAATTAAAGTGGTAAAGCGAATTTTTTTAACATTCTTTAAAGCATTGCTACAGCTTTTACAGTGTTGAGTATGGGAATAATATCTTTCAATTAATTGATCATGATTAGGAGTTTCAGGGAATTTTTGATGAGGAAATAAATCTGCGTTATATTTAATAACCCATTTTCTTAATTCACTGACAAATAAATCAGCTTTAGTAGGCAAATAAAAGGCTTTATTAAACTTTTCACTTCCCCCTAATTTGTCTAAATATCTTTCTTGGTAATGTAAAAATATTTGGTCATCTTCAAGGATTGTATTTTGATTAAGATGAGAATACCATTGAGGAGTTAATTTAATAAAAAATTGAGGTATTTTCGAGGCAAATTGAAAAGGAAGTAACGCAAAAACTCGACATTTTCCCTTACTAATAGGAGTAGCATAAACCACCGTCATGGTGCGTCCTAGTTGTTTTGAGGTTAAATCATGCCACATTAAATTTGGAGCGATAAAAGTGGTAGCTTGACTTCCTAGTCGCCCTTTTCTGGGTCCTTCAGCCCAAAATCCAGTGAATCCCTGTCTATCAGTGGTTTTTACTTCCAATTCCACAGGTGCGGCATTTTTCCTATTTCCTACTGTACCATGATGAGTGTAAGACACATGACTAGCATCTAAAACATTTTCCAAGAGGGTTAAGGCATCATAGGGAATATCCCGAAAAGTTTTTAAAATAGTCCATTTTTCCTCATTTTCCGTCAAAGGTTCGATAATAGGCATGGGAGTTAAAGGCGCATTGTCGGCATTTCCTATATACACAAATAACATATCATGAGCGATCGCACTCGGATAGGATTTCACACAAGCGCGAGAAGATTCATGTCGTTTCTCCCCTGAAGGTTGCTGAGGAATTGACTCACAACTACCTTTTCCTGAAAAAGTCCAACCATGATAAGGACATTCTAATAAACCATGATCATTAATTCTACCACTGCTTAGTGGTGCAAGACGATGAGGACACATATCCGCAAAAACCCGCCATTGTTGCTCCATTTTATCCCACCAAATCACCAAATCTTCCTCTAACAAAGTAAAGCGATTCGGCTTATCTTTATGTAAATCATCGAGGAAAAATAAGGGATACCATACCTCTTTATAATTGAATTTATCTGAGTCTGTACCACCGATAGGGAGGCTTTGGGAGGTATTTTGGTCTTTTTTGTTCAACGGTTCTGCTAAAGTCATGATATTGAGTGATTATGGCAAAAATTACTTATTCTCAGTGTAACAAAACTTAACATTAAATTAGGTTTAATATTTTTAGTAATATCAGAATATATTGTCAGTATCATGATTTGATATTCCGTGAAATAATTAGACTATTGATTAAGAGAGAATTTTATTAAACTGGTATTTTATTTTGACCGTAATTTATACCACGCTGATTTTATGGGACTTTTTTATTAAAGTCAGAGTGGAGAAACCTCTCACGGAAGAAGCTAAAAATCAAATTTAATGTATCTTAAATAGAAGAAGAAAAAACATAAAATTTAAGCATACACAAATCATGACTAAATATTTAATTTTAGGAGGATCTGGTTTTATTGGGGGAAATTTAGCCCGATCTTTAGTTAATAAAGGGCATAAACCAAGAATTTTCACCCGTTCAAGTTCCTCTCTTAATAATATCAATGATATTTTAGACTCCACAGAAGTAGTTTATGGAGACTTTATGGATGATTTTGCCATAAGAAAAGCCATTCAAGGAGTTGATATTGTTTTTCATTTAATTTCAACAACTTTCCCAAATACCACAAGAGAAAGTAATGTTTATGATATTTCTTCTAATTTAATTCCCACAATTCGTTTAATAGAACTATGTTTAACTAATAACGTCAAAAAAGTTGTTTATGCTTCCTCTGGAGGTACTATTTATGGAGAACCTAAAGACATTCCCATTACCGAATCTCATCCTTTAAATCCAACATCTATGTATGGACAAAGTAAATTAACCATTGAAAATTACCTCAATTTTTATGCTCGTTCAACTAATTTAGACGTAAATATCTTAAGAATTTCTAATCCATTTGGAGCGGGGCAAAAACTTCTAGGAGTACAAGGTATTATTTCAGTTGCCATGGGATGTGTCTGTTACGATAGAACTATAAAAATCTATGGAAAAGGAGAAGCAATTAGAGATTATATATACATAGATGATGTTATTAATGCTTTAATTTTAGCTTCTCAAAAAACGGGATCTTCTATTATTAATATTTCCTCCAGTACTGGTCATAGTATTATGGAAGTAATAGAAGCCATTGAAGAAGTTACTCAGATAAATATTAAGCGAGAATTTATTCCCCCTCGTGACGGTGATGTAAAAGTTAATATTCTTTGTAATAAATTAGCTTCAAAAATTTATAATTGGCAACCAAAAATAGATTTTAAAGAAGGTTTATCCATGACATGGCAACACATTCGAGATAATTTTATTTAACTTTATCAATACTCTGTGCCATAATTGAATGTATTTGTTGCGCCCATACATCCCAATTTAATCTTGTTTCATATTCCTTTCGAGAAGATTCTATTAATAATTTATAGGTTTTTTGATCATTAAAAATATCTAAGATTAATTGAGCATATTTATCACCAGATGCACTTAATGGTAATGTATAACCATTTATACCTTCTTTGATCAAATCTGGTATTCCGCCTATATTTGTAGTTATGGCAGGTACACCATAAGCATTTGCTTCGCTAAAAACAAGAGGAGAACAATCTGCACGGGTAGGAGAAATTAAAAAATGTGATTGTCTAAATAAATTAACATATTTTTTATAGTCTGATGGTTTATTTTTGTTCAAAAACGGAATAGTGACAATTCGAGAATCATTCACCGCATTTGTAGGTATAGCACCAACTATCACTAATTCAACATCAATACCAAACCGTATCAAGGAATTAAATGTTTCCAAAACAATATCTCCTCCTTTTCTTTTCCAATTACCACCAATAAATAATAATCTCAACTTGGAAGAGTTTAATTTTTCATATATTTGTGATACGGGAGGAGTAAAATCTAAATTAGCACCTAGGCAAACAATTTTAATTTTATTTGGATCTGCATTAAAATTAGACACAGCAGAATCTGCCGCCCATTGAGAAGTGTAAATCAATGTTTGTGCTTTTGATATGGCCATTAATTCTGTTTCACACGCTAAAGAATATTCTTTTTCGTTTTTATAAATTTGATAGCTATTTTTAATTAATTCTGGAGTAGCATCAGATAAAAAAATAATCGGTAAATTACTCTTTAAAAAACTTAACTCTTTACTAGCGATAGGAGCAAAAATTAAATCACAATTATTTTTTTCTAATTGTTTGTGAACTATGGTAATAAAATCTTGATAATTATCATCATCAGAGAGGTTTTTTGATGTATTTATTATATTATTTTTGAGTAATTTTTTTACTTTTTTGATGATATTTAAACCTAAAAAAGGTTTTTGAGGAGTTCCTAAATTAGTAATCGTAACATCTTGTTTTGCCAGTGCTTGATACATATAATATAAAGCACCAGAAAAAGAAGTCTTATCTAAATAATTATTAACTGAAAAAAAACCAACACGAATGGACATTAAAATTAATTTTATTTTACAAAAGGTATAATTAAAAGTTTGATAATTTAGCTATATTAATCAAAAATTACCAGTTATAACTATAATTTAAAAGTTCGTATAGTTTTTCATTAAAAGGTTTAAAATATTCAATTAAAAATTCTATAGTTTCTTTATCTTCGTCAGTTTTTTGATATTTACCTACATTATGCTTTTCTTCTTTTAATTTATTTAATTGTGAACTGGAAAACTTTTCTATTTCTAAAAAATCACAAACTTGATTAAGTAATAAATCTAAATTATTTTTTAGCATTTCAAAATCTAATATAAGAAGATTATCTTTGTCAAAATAGCGGTAATAATTTTCTAATTGCTGAACATATTTCCCACGATTAATATAATTATAAGGATATTTAGCCGTATTTAATGCTGGATTCAATTCTTCTTTAATAGCCTCAGAAAAACTACGATAATCGGTAATATCTTTTAACATCTGATAACTATTATTTCCAAAACTATGATACATTTGCCAACCAGAATAAGCCCTATCAACGGGGTTTCTTAATAAAACGATCATTTTAATTTGTGGAAAATCTTTTTTTATTAATTCTGGTATGTTTGAAAAATATAAATAATTAGGGGTAGCATCAAAGGTTAACAAATCTTTTGTTTGCCATTTAAAAGCAAAATTTCCTAAATACCATCCCCAACCTTTATTATAATTTTCTGATACATCATAATATCGAACTTCTTTCCAACTATTATTAGGTATTATTTGAGGATGTTCTTCTAAATATCTAGCCAAAGAAGTTGTACCACCTTTTTGTGTTCCAATAATCAAAAAATTAGGTGGTGATTTTATAAGAGGATAAATAATATTTTTGATTGTTTTTTTTAGCATTTTTAAATGTATGTTTTTTTGCAAGAGAAACTCATGATCTTAAAAATTCACTAACAATCTTATCCTATCTGTACTTAACTTTTATCCTTAAAAGAAATAAAAAATTAGTTAATGTTTGTTTATTAACAATCTTCTTTAGAAATAATCTCTTAATTTAGTTAGTAGAATCTTCTTTTTTAGCCATTTTCTTTGATTTACGTTTAAACAGAAACCCAAAACCTAACCCTAAGCCGCTACCCATAATTGTTAAAGGTTCAGGTACACTCTCTAAAGTATATACTCGCAAAGGATCTACTCCGTTATAAGTTTTCCAATCTAATCTAATCGCATTTGGAGCTAAAAGAGTTACAATATCAACAGGTAAATTTCCGTCTATCTTTTCGACTCCTTCTAAGCCTGTAGTCGGTGTATTCCTTGTTGTTAAAATACGATTTGGTGCAAATAAGTCATTATCAAGAGTGAATAAACGAAAATCTCCTACAAGACCTAATATTATGCCACTAAAATAAATATCAGCTTGTATTGTTTTTAGACTGGGACCTCCTGTTGAACTCCAGTAAATCATATGACTAGATATTCTCATTCCTTGTTGAATAAATTGACTAAAACCAGTATTGTTTGTAGTATTCCAACGAGTATCCCAACGATTTTGAATATTTTGAAATGATTCTTGAATACCAATATTTCTGGGTAAGGTTATGTTACTCACTTCATTAAATCCAAAAATCTTGTTGTCGTTTTGTTCTGGCAAAAATGTTGTACTTTTATTCCAAAAATTATCTGCTTGTTGAACATTAGAGGACGACGAATTAAAAAGAATAAGAGCATTTGCTGAAGAAGAATGAAAAATAGTGCTTAAACAACTGGTTAATGATCCCGTAGTGATTAGAAGTAAGATCTTTTTAATGTTCATTTTTGACCCATAATTATTTACTAAATTGCTCCTCATTATAAACAATATTCTCCCTTATTTTAAATCTAATTAAATTTGTTTAAAATATTGATTTTCCTTCTAAATGTTCAGGAATAATTGCACCCATGAGGTGAAGAATTGTGGGAGGCAAATCTAAAACGTGATGATCTGGTAATTTTTCACCTTTCGCAATATTTTCTCCACAAGCTAAGATGAAACCTTTTTCTCGATGACTTGCTGAACGATAAAAGGGAAAAGGTCCGATTTTTCCATAGTCGGGAGTTTCGACAACATCCGTCATATGTTCATCTCTCCATACTACTATGAGGTCTGCTTCAGGTAATTTAGGATTGCGATCGCTACTATTCTCCCGAGTACGAACAATACGAGTTACCATGGGAAGACCGTTACGAGCATCTTTAAGAGAATAAAGAAGTTCAGAAATTTCGTCACAAACTGTATTATACTCATCAGGTTCAACAATGCCTTGAGGTTCTCTTCCTTTGAGATTAATTCTTACATAACCTTCCGCAAAGCTAGGAATAGCAAAGGCTTTCATTTTTGACCATAAAGGCTTATACCATTGGGCAGGACACCAAGGAACTACTGTTTCACCTTGTTTTCTTAATGAGGTATCAAAAATCAAATCATTTTCACTGATAGGATCAATCCATGGCGCAAAGAGATTAAATAGTTTACTGGGAAGTTCATTGCGTAAAAAACGACGGAAGGAATTAGAGTCATATTTTGTTCCCCAGATATGTCTTTCCCAATAATTCCACTTCATGGTAGTGATCATTGATGGTATGGGTTCGGAAGGATCACTATAACCTAGAGCATATTTACCGGGAAAACTATAACGATAGAGTAATTCTGGTAAAAAAACAAAGCTAGGTAAGTCAATTTGTGCTGTACCCATACCATGAGCTGAAAATAAAACTATATTGGCATGAGGAGGAGCAACTTTAAGTATTTCCCCAATAGCTTTGTCAATAGCTTGATAAGTATTCAGTAAAGGATCATGATCAATTTTGGATCTAAAAAATTCATAGAGTGGGTGTTCGGGTTGACTTAAGTGCCAAAAAAGATGTCCTCCTCCGTGAGATTCTCCAAAAACAGTATAAAATAAATCCCAAGGCTCTCTGGTTAACAAATCTTGACAAATTGCTGAACGTCTGGCAATACCCGTTAATAGTCTTTTCTCTATAGCTAAGGTTTGCTCTAAATCTAAACAAGCTGCATAATCATCATGTAAACCCGGGTGATTACCATGTTTAGAAATAATCTCATTAAAAAAAGATTCAGGTACGGAAGAACTAGGTACTTGAGGAGAATGAGCTCCCCATCCTCCCATTTGAATTCCATTAATGTCTGGGGATATTCTTAATTGTGGTACATCAAACGTAGCTATCCGATAATCTTTTAAGTGAGAGAAAAAAGCTGGATATTCTTGAAAATTATAAGCTCCACGAGTTTCAGTTTCGTAAGTATCTTCTTTTAATCCCATCATTCCCCAAAATCCCGTTGTTTGAGGAGCGCAACCAGTAGCAACAGTTGTCCAAGCAGTTTCGACATTAGAGTCTCGAAAATTCTCTAAATGCCCATAACTTCCTCTATCAAGCAGACTAGATATATGGGGTAAAAATCCTTTAGACATCCATTCTTCAAGTAATGATGGTTGAACGGCATCAATACCAATAACTATAAGAGGATGTTGAGATTTAGTGACCATTTTTACTTATAAATAATAATTGAACAATTTTAATTTATTTGAATATATCGTAATTTAACGATTAATAGATATAATAAATATTAAGAAATATTTAATTTTCACAATACAATTGATTTTATTATGATCTAAAAAATAAAAAACTTATTAATACTTTAGTCAAAATTTTACATAAAGAATAAGAAAATAGAGCGATAATCATAAATAAATTAAAAACTGAATTATCTCTCTTTTGGAAAAATTATCCTTGCAGGAATACCCACTGCTGTATTGCCTTCTGGTATATCATTTAAAACTACTGCATTCGCACCAATATTAACGTTATCGCCAATAGTAATATTACCAAAAAGTTTTGCTCCTGCCCCAATATTGACTTTTTTACCTAATTTTGGAGCTTCTAACGGACGATCAAGATAACGATTACCTATAGTTACACCTTGACGAATAATACAATCATCACCGATGAAAGCGTTGCCATGAATGACAATAGCACTTTGATGTTCAATAATAACTCTCCTTCCTAATACCACTGTGTAAGGTAGTTCTATGCCATAGGTATTGCGTACTTTACGAAATAACATTCTATATAAAATACTAAAAGGAGCTCGTAATATTTTTGGCTCAATATTCATCCGCCAATTGCCAAAACGATGGATAGCAACAGCACGAAATCCTGGTTTTGTCCAATCTTTTCCGTGGGCAATCCAGTCTTCTTTTATTTGTGTAAATAATCCAATATTTTCAATGTTTTCTATTAGTTTATCTGACATAAAATTTTATTCAACTTTTATAGAAAAGGATAACAAAATACCGTATTAATCCAAAAATCTATTAATAAATAAGGAGGATCATGATCAGGTTTTTGTTGTATAAATTGTCTTATTCTCCAAAGAATATAGCTGAAAACCCAAACTAAATCTGTGATGGCAGTATAAAACCAACCATAATTTTTTAAAAAATATCTACGTCTGGAATCAAACCAATATTTTGGTAGTCTTTTAGGTTTTTTGTTACCTTGATCAATACCTGAACTTTGTCCTACAAGATGAACTACTCTACTTTTTGGTACATACCAACAACTCCAACCTGCTTTTTTTGCTTGTAAACAAAAGTCCATTTCTTCGCAGTACATAAAATAACCTTCATCTAGTAACCCTATATCTTTAAAAACTTCTCGCCGAATGATCATACTTGCTCCTGCTACCCAGTCTGTGGAGCAATTATCATGGGAGACAGGAGGAGCGACAGTCCATTTATTCAGTATTTTTGAGACGATTCCTAATCGTAACCCAGAATCTAACTCGCTCAAAATTGTACGAAAACGAAAAGCTGATTGTTGAGGAGTAGTGTCTAAATTTTCTAATCTGCTTCCTGCTATCCCAACCGTTGGATTCTCATTCATAAATTCAATCAGGGCATTTAATGCTCCTTTTCTGACGATGGTATCAGGATTTAGTAACAAAATATATTGAGGTAAATTATCAGATTCCATTAATGGGCGAATAGCAAAGTTATTACCATAGGAAAATCCGCCGTTAATGGGAGAGGAAATTAAGGAAACCCATTCTTTCCAATCATTGGAGGCGATCGCATTTTGAATCAATATAATAGAGTTGTCACCAGAATTATTATCTACTACCAATACTTTTGTCGAGGGTAAATCTTTGATTTCTGAGGATAAAGAATCTAAACAGTCAATGGTTAATTGGGGAGTGCGGTAGTTAACTATTACTATATATAAACTGGGTATATTTATTTGTAAAGCCATAACTAAGGGTAAAAATTATTGTGAAAATATTTTAAAATAATTAATTTATTTCTTCTTATGATTGCGAATAAAATCCATTAAAGCATTATATTTAGGAGATTCTTTTTGATCTAAATATTCTAAACTTCCCCAACTACCATGTTTACTTGGTTGTCCAATATCAACAAAGTGCATAAATAAACCTCCTCTAGTTTTTTCCCAGTTATTTAATACCTCTGTATATAAATCATACATTTCTGGTCGTCGATTCAATTCCATAAAAAAGTCATTTAACTGTTCATTTTCTTTAACTTTCCCTACACCAACGATATGTTGTCCACCTTCATAAGCAACTAATTGTAAGCCTCTTTCTTGGGCTACTTGACGATGATAATTGAATAAATCAAAAAGATCTGGTAAACCATCCTTTGTTTTGCCTGGGAGTAATTTTCCTGTTTTTAATTGTTCAATTGCTTTACTAAATCCACCATCAGATTCATTTAACCATGATTTGACTTTTGATTCATTATCAGGATGACCTAAACTGCCACCAAAATAACCAGTAATGGCATAAACATCAATACCATGTTGATAACAGGGTTTATTACCTTCTTTCACCCATAACGGACAATCTAACACGGGTTTTTCTAATGCTTTATAAGCAGTTTGAGTAGAAATTACACAAAGGACTCGATTTTTTTGATCTCCAAATTCTTTTTTCCAAATATCACACATTTGAGCTGTGCGCATTCCATACCACTGCATATAAGCATTACCTTCTTGATTCCATTTTGCTTTACCCTGTGCTAAAACGTATTGAGATTGTTTAAATTGCCAATTCCACACTTCATTAGAATATTCAATATAAATTTTTAACTCAGGATTTAATTTTGCTTTGGCTAATTGAGCAAATTTTGTTATATATTCATCGGTAGCTTGATGAGGTATATTAAACCAAACATCTTTATTAAGTTTATTTCCTAAAGCAACCATAGTTTCTATGGAAGCACCTTTAAGGGCATAGGAAGAAATACTTGAAGTTGGTCTGTCACTCCATTGTTTCTGTTGGGAATTGTTAGTTTGTATCCAATCCATAAAACGAAGAGTGGTAAAAGGTTTAATTTTTTCTAAAAACAGAGGATTAAAAATTTCACCTTGATTAAAAAGTTTCTCGTTTTTCGCTTCAATAACTTTTATATTACGAATATAATTACCATTGTTTTTAGGATCTGTAGCGGTTATGGTAAGGAGTATTCCATCTCTAATACTTGAATCAACTTCGATAACGTCTCTTCCTGCTTTAGATTCTGAAGAAATTTTCTTTGCTGCGAATTTATATTCTAATGTTCCTTCTCCGTCATATAAAACTAAATATTTTCCTCCCCTAAATTTATTTGGTATGCCTCTAAATAACAATGTACTAACACGAGTGTATTCTTGTGGATCTTCTGGCTTCGGTAATGATTTTACCCAACCATTTTCATCTAAATTTAATAGCTTATTTTCTTCTGTACTCCACTTTCCTTGACAATCTGGTTCTGAATTAAGACATTGAGTAATCCAAGCACGAGAAGTTTTAAAATGGTTGATAAAAGGAAGTTGAGTTGACCAATCAGCTATACCATTTAAACCAATACCGACATTAGCTTTTTGTGGAGGAAGATTTGACTTATTAGGAACTATTACAACAGGGGAAGATTGAACTGCCTCTTCTTTCAAAGATTGACAAGCAGAAATTAATACTGCTAATAAAGACAACAAAGTGATAATTTTAAAATTTTTGATTAACATTTTTTTGTTATGGATGTTCTCAATGGACTTAATTGTTTAGGTTTTATAGCTAACTTTTTGCGTTTTTTATTTTTAGAAGGAACATTATTAACTACTAATCCTGATAATCCACCGCTAATTAAAGGAAAAATAGGGTTAAACATGGCATTAACGAGACAATCAATGACAAATAAAGTAAGAGAAACGCTTAAAACTGCTGCTGATGCTACCTGTGGATGAAACCAAGTTTTTGCTGGATAACGAAAAACTGCAAAGTAAAATACTGGTAATAATAAAGATGTTATTAAGGTAATTAAACCAAATAAACCATTAACTCCGAAAACAATAATCCAGAAACTATCTGTAACAGATTTATCTTCTAACCTCCCTTTCCAATCTGCCGTTAATACCTTATTTCTTCCCCATCCAGCCCAACCAAATAATATTCTTTCTCTAGCTCTTTCTCCTAATAGTTTTTCATTATTTAATCTAAATTCTAAAGAGCCACTTCTTTCTTCTCCAAAGGAATTATTTGCGAATCGTACTAAATTATCTCCGTTGAAATTCCCCGTAGAAGCGATGGCTAAATAGTAAACAATACCAATCATTAATAAAATTAAAGGTAAATTTGATCGTAACCATTTAGCCGAAGCTAAAATGATTAAGCCCAAACCTAGTAGTACATAAGCGCCAGACGATTTGATTAAAATAAAAGTAACAAGTAAAATCACTACTACCCATTCCATGGGAATTCCCCAGATTTTTTTGATCACTTTTCCCTGCCATAACCAAATAGCCAGAAGGGTAGCGCTCATCATAAATAACCCTAACATTAAGCCGTGATTCATGAAAACTTGTGGTCTCCATCCTCCTAAACGTATAGTTTGTGCAAAAGAATGAGGAAAGTAGCCATATACAATTTTATGGATTTGAGGACTCATTCTTATTTCATAAAGACATAAAGGAACATAAATTAATCCCCCTTTAATAGTATTAATGGCTAACTCTTTTAATCCTGATAAATTATTGAGATATAATCGCCCTAAAAAATAAGGCATTCCCCATTGAAAACTTTGACTAATAGACTGATTAATACCATCATATAAAGCGAAAATAATATTAAGGTCAGAAAAATTACTGAGGCTCGAAAAAAAGGGACTAATACCAAATAAAATGATGGGAAGATCAAACCAACTAAACTTAAATTTCCTAAATATTTGGGAATCGTAAATAATAATAGCGATAAAAATACCATAACAAGTTGCAATCATTCCTTCATAATCAGGAATTAGAGGTAAAGCAAAACCTGCTTTTCTGGGCAGAAATAATAAACCGCCTAAAAAACTAACAATTACGGCTTTTCTGGGGGGAAATTTTTTAAATAAATATATAGTTATCGGCAGCCATAAAATCATGGCTAATTGTGCTTGAAAACTCATTATTGATTCATTAATTATTTGAGATGAATTGATGATATAACATTCTTAAATCATTTGTGAGGATTTTTACTTCCCTAAACGCAATTTTGAGGGAAATTAAATTATTATTTTGTTACCACTCAAAGAAAATTACTATATTAACAATGTTAGTTATTTTTAAAATCATTTTGTCCTTTTAACTCACAGGTTTTCTGATCTTGATATTCTACTTATCCATTAAATCATAACCAAAATCCCTGAGATTGATGTTAATTAATTCACTGGTTTTTTGATTACTTTCAACAAACATATTTTCTGTATATTCTTGAATAAAATCTTTAATCTGAGATTTTGCCTTATTTTGCAGTTCTTCAGGTAATGTATTATCAAGTAAACGCAAGATTTTCCAAATCATTATCCATCTCCAAGAATTTGAGGAAGAAATCAATCTCTTATCTTGAAAAAGAATAAAGTTATTAATTTTTCTATGAATAGCTAATGTCGCCGCTTTATAATTAACATTAGTCTCTTTTGATGGGATATTATCAAAACTTTGATTTTCAATACCTACAAACTGACATATTTTTTGTAAATAGAGATTTTTATCCTTTTTTAATAACTCAAAAGGCAATACTAAAACTTGATTTTCCCCAAAAAGATTATAGTAATAATTAATTAAATAATGATATTCTAAACAATACAATCTCAAGAGTGGATATAAGCCTGATTTAATATTTTTAGTACTAATTAATTGTTCTATAGAGTGTCTTCCTCCTTTCCGAATATAATGTCCATAAGCAGAAAAAATCATCGACTTTTGTTCTCTAATAACGATTAAAATTTTAGCTTTAGGGAAAACTTGATAAAGTCTTTGCGCCACTTCTTTTCCCCAATATCCACTTTGATCCATAAAATTACAAGAAAGCATCTCTTGAGATAATACGGTACATAAATGTTTTTTTTTCCCTTCTTTTAAACCATTTTCAAAAGCGGCGTAAGCATTTTCAGGAGAGAAAGAAAAACTATTCACTGTGATAAATTGATCTACAGCAATACTATCAGACCAATGTCCCCTCCAAGGAGAAAAAAAGCCCATTTTCTCGTCTTTAAAAATTTCTTGTTGAAGCCATGTAGAAGCTGTTTTAGGATAACCAATATGAATTAGTAATTGATTGTTTAACATTTACAACTTAATTATTACATTTGATAATTATATGGAGAAAGATCCATGTTAATTATATTACTGGTTTTTTGATTGCTTTCTATATAGTAATTATGTATTTTTTCAGCGATTATTTCTTTCAAATGATTCTCCACTTTTTCACTTAATGCTTTTGGTATTGTGTTTTCAATAACTTGATTTAATCGATAAAAAAAAGAATTATTTATTTTTTGATATAAAGATGAATTTACCCTACAAATTCTAGGGGCAAAAAAATTAGTCCATCGTTTAAAATAAAGAGATAAATATAAATTACTTTTATTAACTTGTGAAAAATTTATTTTAGTGTCAATGTTTGTTTGTGTAAAATTAGATATTTTTTCAAGAAAAAGTACCTTATTATCTTTTAGCATTTCATAGGGTAAAACTAAAACCTGATCTTTTCCAAATAAACTTTGATAGTGATTAATTAACCAGTGATATTGAAGATAATCAAAGTTAAAAAACGGTTCAAAACTAGGAAAATCTTTTTGTATTTGCTCTAAATATTCATCAATTCCTACCGCTAAATCACTATTTAATCTATGTTTATAAATAGACCAAATCATATCTAATTGATTTCTGATTATAATTAATATTTTCGACTGTGGAAACAAGGAATATAATTTATTTGCCATATTATAATTATTATAACCACCTGAAGTTATACTCCCCGATAATCTTTCTTCACTTATCACAGAAACTAAGTTTTCTTTCGCCGCTTTTTCTATTTTTTCCTCAAAAAATAAACGAGTTTTATTAATATCAAAAAGAAAAGGGTTTACTAAAAGTAACTTTTTATAATAATCTTGACGACACCAAGGAGAAATAAACCCGAAATTTTCTTGATTAAAAACTTGTTTTTGTAAAAAAGTACTCCCTGTTTTATGGTAACCAATATGAATCAATAAGGACATAAATAAAAATTTAGGTTATTCCAGTCTAAACTATAGTTAATTATTCCATAAAAATCATTATGTTGTTACAGAAAATAAAGATTATTATGTAGTTATTAAAACTATTTATAGAAAGACTTAATTTTCTCAGATGTTGATTAAATATAATAATTTGATGTTAAATTATGTTGTAATAACCAATCAATATCTTCCTGAGTATTTGATAACCAATGATCAATTAATTCTCCAAAGTTACAAGGAATTTCCAAATTTAAAAGTGTTTCAGCAGAATTTAAAGATAGTTTATGATATAAATCATCATTAGAAAGAACTTTTTTAATACTATTTGCTAAAGCTAGAGAATCACCTGAAGGAAAAATCATGGCATTAACTTCATTAATTAATTTATTAACAAATACTGGATGATTAGAAGCGACAATGGGTGTTTTACAGGTTAATGCTTCTTTAATAACTTTGGGGAAACCTTCTGCATATTCTGTTCTACTGGGTATAATGATTAAATCAGAATTTCTCATCAAAGAAAATACTTGGTTATGATTTACTACGCCTAAAAACTTTATTTGATTGTCAATTTTTAAATTTTTAGCCAGAGTAGAAAATTTATCAATATCTCCCTTCCCAGCTATATTTAAAGTTAAATATAATCGTTGTTTATTTAAGATATTTATTGCCTTAATTACATCTCCCACTCCTTTTTGTTCTATAATTGAACCACAGTATAGTATAGATATATTTTCATTATCTTTAGGTTTAGTTTTAGTAATAAAGTCTTCGTAAAATTTATCATTAGGCCAATCCCAAGGAATAATTTTATTTGGATTAACTCCTATATATTGCAATGTTTTAGAAGCATAAATACCATGATTAGCAACCCAATTAATAGATGAATTATTCAACTGTTTAGCAAGAAAATAGTTTTTAATTTTTTGTTTAATGGTTTTATTTTCTATATAGTCAGAAAATGTTGTTAAAGTTGATATTTTGTATTTAATTGCTAATGATAAAATTTCTGGTGATGGAAATCTTAAAATCAATTTATCAGGTTTTAATTGTTGTATATATTGACTAATATTTTGTTTAATTTTTTGCTGATCATAATTATTTTTTAGACCTAATCCGATAGCTCTTAATTTAGGTTTTAATAATTCGTTGTAACTATCTTTTGAAGATACACATATTGTAGTTAGTTCTTCTAAGGTTTCTGCAAGTTTAGCTACATAATCAACGGAATATTTTTGATAACCATAGATTTCTTTTTCTCCATTAACTAATCTTTGATAGGTTTCTCGATAATATCCACCGTATTGAATGATTAATAAACGCATAGTTAATGATAATGCGATTGATTTTTTCTATATTTTATAATGATAAATAAGCTAAAGGAAAACCTGCACCTAAATAGTATCTAATTAAGATGATTAAACTTATTATAGTTATTAACAATAAAGTTGCTAAAATATCTTGTTTAATGGTCATTAATCCTTCTTTCCATAAACCATATTGTACAGCTATATAAAAAGGAAAATCGTTAAAGGCAATCACTAAAATTGCTCCTAATATACCCATAATATTCGACATTAAAGGCAGTAGAATAATCATGTAGATAAATTTTAACAAATATCCATAAGCACCATACATGGGTTTTCCGATTCCCATTTGTACACTTCTCATGGTGACAGCAAGTAAATTAGGCCAAATTCCTAATGCTAAAATTGGTAACATCCAAGAACCTTGTTTATAACGATCATCGTATAGAGTTAGAATTAATAAATCTCCAAAACAACTTAAAACAGTTACAAATAAAATACCAATAGCTAATAAAAACTTTCTTTTACTTAGAATCTTTTCTCTTAAAATTTTTCTAGGTAAGTCACTGGATTTAGAAATAAGAGGAAAAACTACTGTACCATTAATGCGATTTATCATCTGTAAAGAAATATCCGCAAAAGTAAAAGCTATGGTATAAATTCCTAATATTTCGATGGAGAATAATCTACCTAAAATTAATCTATCGGATTGCATTGCTAAAAAAGTTCCGATGGTGGAAATAAAAATCCACTTACCAAAGGAAAATAATTCTTCTAATGATTTTTTATCCCATGTAAAAGTATTTTTAACTTCTTTAATTAATTGATGACTAATAATAGTACTCAATAGACCTGATATAATCGTAGCAATAACTAAAGATAAAATATTACGATTAAACCATACGAGAATAATGGTAATTGTTAGAGAAAAAATTTGTATTCCTATGTCAAATAATGTTTTTTTTTCTACATTGATATTTCTATCAAGTAAATGTAAAGCCGTTGACTGAAAACCAGTGACAATGGAATTTAAACCTAGAATTGGAATTAACCATTTTAATTCGGGAGTATCATAAAAAATCGATAAAGGATAAGCAATTAATAAACAAGCAAACCAGATAAAGAATCCTCTTATTACTCTTACAGTCCATGCTGTATTATAAAAATTTGGATCATTTCCACGTTTATTCTGAATAATACTAGGTCCGACTCCTACATCAGAAAATAAAACTAAACCCATAATAAAAGTATTGACTAAAGACATCAAGCCAAAAACTTCAGGCACTAATAAACGAGTAAGGATTAAATTTGCCCCCAAACGTAAAACTTGACTACCCCCATAACCAATAAAAGTCCAAATTGTGCCACGAATTGCTAATTTTTTGAGGGATGACATTTCTAAATTATGTTGTTTCTTTTATTCGCTAAATAGTCAAAATATAGAATTAATTTTTTACTCAAAAATTGTTAATTCCTCTTGCTGATAATTGCTAATTGTTATTTAATTAATTATTCTTGAGGTTCAAATTTGAGGGCGACAGAATTCATACAGTAGCGTTTTCCTGTGGGTTTTGGCCCATCGTCAAAAACATGACCTAAATGAGCGTCACAAGCACCACATAAGACTTCTACTCGTTTCATAAAGAGGCTAATATCAGTTTTATAGGTGACGCTATCTTCTCTAACGGGTTGCCAAAAACTGGGCCACCCTGTGCCTGAATCATATTTAGTGTCAGCAGTAAATAACTCATTGTCACAGCAAACGCATCTATAAATACCATCGGCTTTATTTTTGTAATATGCTCCCGTAAAAGCTCTTTCTGTACCATGTTTTCTCGTAACTTGAAATTGCTCAGGGGTAAGAATTTCTTTCCATTGTGCTTCAGTTTTTGTGACTTTTTCTACCATGATATTGTGATAATTTGTGAGATAAAATAACTTTTATATTTTACCTTAATTGATCAAAGGTTAATAGGATGAAATTAATTACTAGATGGTTTTTGAAATAAAAATTACTATAAAAATTTAGTCAAATCAAAATTACTAAAAGTAGGAGATTTTTGACTTTTTCCTTGATTCAAAATTAATAATATTCTCTCACTATAATCTACTGCGCCTTTTAGTTGATCTTGTAGTTTCATTAATCCACCATTAGCATATTCTTCAAAAATCATTACTCTTTCTTCTTCCGCAATCATATCATAAGCAGAAATGATGTCTGGATTATGAGTCTCGGTAATAGCTAAAAGTTTAAATAAAAAATCATAACCACGAGTACTAAAAACATCTAAACTTATGGGAGATGGTTCTTTAGCAATAGCGTTTAATGGTAATCTAATTTTATTATTTTTACCTAAAGCAGCAGCAAAAGCCATAATATCAGCATAAGTAGCAAAAACTCCTTGACTATTTTGGTTATTTAAGACTAAACTTTGGACTAAATTAGCTTTATCTTGAGCAATTTTAATTCTGATAGCCATGGTATTAATAAATAATTATTTGTCTTTTTTTTAATTAAATAAAATCTGTAAATTAGCCTAATTATAAATTATTAATTGATGAAAATTGTTACCGTTATTTTAGCTGGGGGGAAAAGTTCACGCATGGGAGAAGATAAGAATTTATTAGAGGTAAATGGGGAAGTTTTTTTAAGGAATATTTATCATGTTGCTCAACAATGTACAGAAGAAGTTTATGTTATTTGTCCTCAACCTAAAAAATATATTTCTATCTTACCATTTTGTAATTTTATTCCTGAATCGCAATTTTTTCAAGGGCCATTAATGGCTTTTCATGAGGCTTTAAATTATGTCCAAAGTGATTGGGTTTTATTATTAGCTTGTGATTTACCTTTTTTAACAGTAATTGAACTTAAATATTGGATTAATTTTTTATCTAATCTGTCAGAAAATATCATGGCTTTTTTGCCTAAAAATGAGAAAGGTTGGGATTGTTTATGTGGTTTTTATCGCCCTAGTTGTCGAGAATCTTTACAAAAGTATTTAAGTGAAGGAAATCGATCTTTTCAACAATGGTTAAATCAAGAAAAAGTAGCAGAAATATTAGTAAACAATAGAGAAATATTATTTAATTGTAATACTCCTGAAGATTATGAACTGTTGAAAGATATTACCAAGAAATAACCGATAAAATCAAGTTGATCAAGAAAAAGTAGGCAAATCTTGACTTTTAATTGGTTAAAAATACTCTTATTGCTACAATAACCACTTAGTTCTATAGATAATAGAGTAAATTTTATGAGTCGTGCTAATAAAGTAGTTTTAGCTTATTCTGGTGGGGTTGATACCTCCGTTTGTATTCCTTATTTAATGAAAGAATGGGGTGTTAAAGAAGTTATCACCTTAGCGGCGGATTTAGGGCAAGGAGAAGAATTAGGTCCTATTCAAGAAAAGGCGTTAAGATGTGGTGCGGTGGAATCTTTAGTAGAAAATGCTATTGAAGAATTTGTCACTGATTATGCTTTTCCTGCCATTAAAGCTAATGCTTTATACGAAAATCGTTATCCTCTATCTACGGCTTTAGCTCGTCCTTTAATTGCTAAAATGTTAGTGCGAGTTGCAGAAAAATACGGTGCTGATGCTGTAGCTCATGGTTGTACAGCTAAAGGAAATGATCAAGTACGTTTTGACTTAGGTATTACAGCGTTAAATCCTAGCCTAAAAATCCTCGCTCCAGCTAGAGAATGGGGTATGAGTAGAGAAGAAACCATTGCCTATGGCGAAAAATTTGGCATTGAATCTCCTGTAAAAAAATCCTCTCCTTTTAGTATTGATCGTAATCTATTAGGGCGTAGTATAGAAGCAGGACCTTTGGAAGATCCCATGACTGAGCCTCCTGAAGAAATTTACGACTTGACAAAATCCGTTATAGATGCACCTAACGAACCTCAATACGTTGAAATTACTTTTGAAAAAGGTATCCCCGTAGCCGTTGATGGTGAAGCATTATCCCCTGTTACTCTGGTTACTAAATTAAATGAAATTGCAGGTAATCATGGTGTTGGGCGATTAGACATGGTTGAAAACCGTGTTGTGGGTATTAAATCGAGAGAAATTTATGAAGCACCTGCGTTATTAGTTTTAATCAAAGCCCATGAAGATTTAGAAAGTCTTACTTTAACCAGCGATGTCACTCATTATAAACGCTCTCAGGTGGATTTAATGTACACTCGTTTAGTCTATGAAGGTTTATGGTATAGCCCTCTTAAAACTGCTTTAGATGCTTTTATCGATAAAACTCAAGAAAGAGTTAGCGGTGTCGTCAGAATTAAATTCTTTAAAGGTAACGCTACTATTGTGGGTAGAAGATCCGATTATTCTCTTTATACTTCAGATTTATCTACTTACGGTGCTGATGATAAATTTGATCATAAAGCAGCAGAAGGATTTATTTATATTTGGGGCTTATCTTCCAGAGTTTGGGCTGAAAAAACACGCTCTTTATAAGTAAAATCTTAGTGGCGAAGAATATTCGCCCGAAGAATCCCTGAGTCATGACAAAAGAAGAAGTTTGAATTTAGTTGGCAAATTTTGTTACTATTAATCAGTAAATTTTGATCATGATTTAGAATATGGCGCTAATTGTCCAGAAATATGGTGGTAGTTCGGTAGGTTCAACAGATCGTATTAAGTCGGTTAGTCAAAGAATTTTTCGCACTGTCAAAGAAGGAAACCAAGTTGTTGTGGTAGTTTCTGCTATGGGAAAAACCACTGATGGCTTGGTAAAATTAGCCCAAGAAATTTCTACTAATCCCAGTCGTCGGGAAATGGATATGTTGCTTTCCACAGGAGAACAAGTTTCAATCTCTTTGTTAAGTATGGCGTTACAAGAAATCGGGCAACCTGCTATTTCTTTAACGGGAGGGCAAGTTGGTATTGTTACAGAAGCGAATCATAGTAAAGCTCGTATTTTAGAAATTAAACCAGATCGTATTAATCGAGAATTACAAAAAGGTAAAGTTGTTGTTGTTGCTGGTTTTCAAGGTATAACTAACTTAGCTGATTTAGAAATTACAACTTTAGGTAGAGGGGGATCTGATACTTCAGCCGTAGCTCTAGCCGTTGCTCTTCAAGCGGATTGTTGTGAGATTTATACCGATGTACCCGGGATTTTAACCACCGATCCTCGTATAATACCATCAGCAAAACTAATGACGGAAATTACTAGCGATGAAATGTTAGAGTTAGCTAGTTTAGGGGCAAAAGTTTTACATCCTCGTGCGGTGGAAATTGCTCGTAATTTTGGAATGCCTTTGGTGGTAAAATCTAGTTGGACTGACGATGTTGGTACTAAAGTTATTTCTCCTCCTAATGTTGGTAGATCTCTTGTGGGATTAGAAATTACAAAAGCCGTTGATGCCGTTCAATTTGACTCAGATCAAGCTAAAATAGCTCTTTTAAGGGTTGCTGATCGCCCAGGTATTGCCGCAAAACTTTTTGGAGAAATTGCCCGTCAAAACGTCGATGTTGACTTGATTATTCAATCTATCCACGAAGGAAATAGTAATGATATTGCTTTCACTGTGGTTAAAGGCGTTTTACCTCACGCTGAATCTGTCGCTATGGCCATCGCCCCTATTTTAGATGAAAATGGTAATACAGATATTTTGATTGAGAAAAAAATCGCTAAAATTGCTATTACTGGTGCTGGTATGATTGGAAGGCCTGGTATTGCGGCCAAAATGTTTCAATCTCTAGCCGATGCCAGAGTTAATATTCAAATGATTTCCACTTCAGAAGTTAAGGTAAGTTGTATTGTAGATCAAGACGAATGTGATCAGGCCATCGCCGCATTATGTTCGGCTTTTGATATTGACAGTTCAAATATTATACAAAATCCTGTGGACAAGAATAATATCTTAGTACCAGTTAGAGGAGTTGCTTTAGATGAAAATCAAGCACAATTAGCTATTTTATATGTGCCAGATTTACCCGGTATGGCTGCAAAAGTATTTACAGTATTAGCGGGAGAAAATATCAGCGTTGATATGATAATTCAATCTCAAAGATGCCGTTTAGTGGATGATATTCCCATGAGAGATATAGCCTTTACCGTTGCACAACAAGATGCAGAACAAGGAAAAAAAGCCCTTTATAAGTTACAATCTGAGATTAAATTCAGGGATATTGTCGTAGATACCAACATCGCTAAAGTTAGTATAGTCGGTTCGGGAATGATTGGCTCACCCGGAGTTGCGGGGAAGTTTTTTGAGGCTTTAGCAAAGGAAAATATTAACATCTATATGATTACTACCTCAGAAATTAAAATTAGTTGTGTAGTTGCTCAATCTCAAGGTATTCAAGCCTTAAAAGCAGTACATGAAGCCTTTGAATTAAGTGGTAATACGATTTTAGAAGTACCTTCAAAAGAAGGATAAATAGGGTTTGCTGAATAAATCAGAAAGCTATTAAAATCAAGGCTTGGGGCATCGTTAAGTTAATAAAAAAGTGCGTAGTTTTAGGCATTTTTGCTCAAAAAACAGGGTAGTATTATACAGTTACAAGCTCTAATTTCAAAAA